>CBFCWN010000004.1:0-94556 GCA_965601515.1 uncultured Myxococcales bacterium
ACGCAGGGCGCCCGTGGACTCAGTTGAGAAGCAGCTGACTTGCTGTCATTGGCGCGTAGCCGAGGATGCGACGCACGCCCCCGGCAGACCGAGCGACCCACTGGTCGCCGCGGACGCGTCCCAGGGAGGCGAGGTAGACGGTTTGGCCGTCGAGGGAGATCGAACGCACGTCGATGCTCTGGCCGACGAGAGGCGCGGGAATTCGCCCGTTAAACCCTGGCGAGCCCAGGAGCGGCGCGACGGCGCCGAGCGCCTCGCAGACCGAGCGTTCGCCGGCGCCGGCGACGAGCAGGCCGTTGTCGATGGCGACCACGAGCGCATCGAGCTCTCCCTCGAGCCGCACGTGCTCGAGCTGCAGGCACAGGGCTTGGTAGGGGTCGTGGCTTCGGCGTAGGCGGCGTTCCTTCATAGAGGCTCCTAGAGATGTAGGTGTATGTAGACTATTATCCCACGGCTAGCGGATCAAAGATTCGACGGAATTCCGCGTTCTCGGGCGATTTCGGCGTCAGGGCTGCTAGATTGCCGCCCCGATGGGACTCAGGGAGGTGCTTTTGAGCCACCGAGTGGTGGTGACCGTGGGCAGCGGAGGCGTCGGAAAGACGACGACCGCCGCCGCCATGGCCGTCGACGCCGCCATGGAAGGCCGGCGCGTGCTCTGCCTGACCATCGACCCGGCCCGCCGGCTCGCCAACAGCCTCGGGCTCGACGAGATGACCACGAGCGAGCAGGAAGTCCCCAGAGCGCTCTTCGAGCGGCAGGGCCTGCAGTGCAAAGGCTCGCTCTCAGCGATGATGCTCGACACGAAGCGTACGTTCGATGCGCTCGTGGAAAAGTACGCCTCGGACGACGAGGCGCGCGATCGGATCCTCGAAAACCAGATCTACCAGTACGTCGCGAGCTCGCTCGCGGGCACCCAAGAGTACATGGCGATGGAGAAGCTTCACGAGGTTCGAAAGGACCCCCAGTGGGATCTCATCGTGCTCGACACCCCCCCCACGTCGAGCGCCCTCGACTTTCTGACGGCGCCCGAACGGCTGATCGACGCGATCGACTCCCCTGCGATGCGCTGGTTCCTGCAGGTCTTCGAAGGTGCTGGGAAGGAAGCGTTCGGGCTCGTCGGCCGCGGCGCGACGGTGCTGATTCGTGGGATCGGGCGGATCACGGGAATCGAGTTCCTCGAGCAGGTCGCAGCGTTCATCGGCGGCATCAACGACCTCTTCGGCGGCTTCAAGGAGCGGGCGACCCAGGTCTCCGAAGCCTTGCGGAGCCCCGAGGTTGCGTTCGTGCTCGTGACGAGCCCGGACCCCATGGCCATCAGCGAGGCCGGGTACTTCAGCGACAAACTCGACCAAGCCGGAATGAATCGCAAAGCGATTATCGTGAACCAGGTCCACCCGCTGATTGAAGCGCCGACGATTTCTAGCGAGGAGCAGGTCCGCGCGTTGTCCGAGGTCGTGCCTTCGTCGATCGACGCGTCGAACCTTCAGCCGCGGCTCTCCGAGGCGCTCAGCACGGAGCGGGTCTGGGCCGAGAACGACCGTGCTCAAGTCGAACGACTTTCGGCAGAGCTTGGTAACGGAGCCCACATCGTCGAGGTCCCCTCGTTCGACCAAGACGTGTACGACTTGGCGGCACTGGCTCAGGTCGCTAATTTCCTTACAAACGCAGCCTAAAGCCCGATGCCCAACGACTCGAACGTACCCTGGACCGCTATCATCCTCGCCGCCGGCGAGGGCACCCGCATGAAGAGCTCACGCCCGAAGGTGCTGCATGAGATCGCGGGGCGATCGCTCGTCGGCTGGGTCGTCGGCGCGGCGCTCGAGGCGGGCGCGTCGAGGTGTATCGTCGTCGTCGGACACCAGCGCGACGAGGTGGAACGAGAGCTGGAACAGCACTTCGGGGATCGAGTGGAAACCGCACTTCAATCGGAGAGACGAGGCACGGGCGATGCGGTGCGGTGCGCCATGGAAAGCTCCGACGACCTTCGGGGGCGCGTGACCGTCCTCTACGGCGACTGCCCTTTGATCCCATCGGGGCTCGTCCACGAGCTGGTGAGCCAGACAGACGCGCACGACGCCGCATGCGGTTTGATCACCTCGACCCTCGCCGACCCAACCGCATACGGACGTATCGTTCGAGACGACGACGGGCAGGTTCAACGGATCGTCGAGCACCGCGACTGCACCGAAGACGAGCTCGCGATCCACGAGGTCAACCCCGGGCTTTACACGTTCGACGTCGAGTTCCTTCGCAACGCGATCGGGCAACTCAGCCCCGACAACGCCCAAGGCCAGCTCTATCTCACCGATGTCGTTCAGCTTGCGGCCGAGCGAGGCCGAGTCGTGGACATGCGTGCCGAGATGAGGGACTTACAGGGCGTGAACGATCAAAAGGACCTCGCGGAGGCGTTCGCCACGCGACGACGCCGAATCGCCGAAGACCTCGCGCGCTCGGGCGTCGCGATTGCCGATCTGGACGCGGTCTACGTGGACGCCGAGTGCGAAGTCGAGCCGGGTGCTCGATTGGGCGCAAACGTCCATCTCCGCGGTCGCTGCGTGGTGCGCGCCGGTGCACACGTCGACACGGGGTGCGTGCTCACCAACGTGGTCGTCGACGAGAACGCCAACGTGCTTCCGTACACCGTGGCTACCGACTCCACCATAGGCGCTGAGGCTCAGGTCGGGCCTTTCAGCCATCTCCGTCCGAAAAGCGAGCTCGGCCCGAAGAGCAAGGTCGGGAACTTCTCCGAGACCAAGAAGACCACGCTCGGTGAAGGCTCGAAGGTGAATCACCTCTCCTACGTCGGGGATGGCGTGATCGGGCGTGGCGTCAACATCGGCGCCGGGACGATCTTTTGCAACTACGACGGTGAGCGGAAGCACACCACGACGCTCGAAGACGACGTGTTCGTCGGCAGCGACAGTCAGTTCGTGGCGCCTGTCACAGTCAAGCGGGGCGCGTACGTCGCCAGCGGCACGACCGTCACGCGCGACGTTCCGGAGGACGCCCTCGCGCTCTCGCGCACGAAGCAGGAAAACAAAGAGGGCTACGCCGCTCGCCTACGAGCGCGCCTTCGGCGCAAAAAGAGCTGAGCCGACCCTAGAACTTGATGGTGAAGTTGCCGCCGCCCGGGCTCACGCTGAAGTCGAACTCGGGGCCGTCTTCGTGCGTGTCGTAGTACTTGCTCGAACAGGCGATGCCTCGATAGGCCTCGTAGGCTTGCTTGGCTTCTTTCGGCGCGGTGGCGGTCTGGAGACCCATCGAAATCGGCGGGCCCAAGAACATCGCCGCCGTGAGCCCCTTCGTGTAGCCCGTCCACTGAGTCGCCTTGATGATGCCGCCGACGGACCCGTAGATCGTTCCAGCGACGACGCCAAAGGCTCCCGCGTTGAAGCTCTGTACGCCCGAGGCCTTCTTGAGGGTCTTCGTCGCATACTGAAGCTTGGCGACGCGCGCGGCTTCGTCGCCGTCGGCCTGCCTGCGGATGCGCTTGGCGCCCCAGACGTCGGCCGCGGGAACGAACATGTGCGTCGTGGCGACGAAGTAGGCGCCTGCGGCCATGTAGGCCCATGCGAAACGGTTGGCCGAGTTCCTGTCGCGACACGCGACGTCATCCGACGCGCAGCCATCTCGATCTCTCGATGCGGCGACCGCCGCGTACGTCATGCCGCCGCCCGCCGCGAGCCAGAGACCCATCCACGTGTAGCGCCAGCGGGTCGCATGCTTTTTGCCGTCCTGCAGCTTGTTCTCGATGTAGCGAATCCGGTAGCGCACCTGATCGTCGTCGAGCTCTTCGATGCAGCTGAACGCATCCTGAGCACTCGCACGCGGAGGAGTGACGAAGGTGAAAGCCAGCGCGCAGGCTAGGACAGCTGCGGCGCGATGGATGAAGTTCCGGTCAAAATGATGTTCAGGCACAACCTACCCCTGTTCGCCAGGTCGCCGGGATAGTACGCAAAACGACCTCGAACTGCGATAGTGTTTCGCAGAATCAGGGACTTTTTTCGGTCGGCCTGAATCGGGCGGGAAATGTAGGGATCCAGTGCGACTAGACTGGCGATCGCGGTCGGCAGAGCCCCTTCCGTAACTCGACGGGCGAGAACGGAGCGTTATGCTGAGCGCGTGGATAGCGTGCTTTTTAAGGTTCTGATCACCGTGGTCGCCCTCTCGGTGCTCATCATCATTCACGAGGGGGGGCACTATCTTGCGGCCCGCGCGTTTGGGATGCGGGTGCTTCGCTACAGCATCGGTTTCGGTCCAACGTTGTTCCGCTACCAGCCCAAGGGAAGCCCGACGGTGTTCCAAGTCGCGGCAATTCCCTTTCTCGCGTACGTCCAAATCGCCGGGATGAATCCCAACGAGGAAGTCGATCCCGACGATCCAGAGCTCTACCCGAATAAGAGTCTCTTCGCGCGGGCGACCACCATCGCCGCCGGTCCGTTCGCCAACTACCTCGCCGCGTCGCTCATCGTGTTTGGCCTCGGCGTGACCGACTCGCTTCCCCCCATGCAGCCAGCGGAGCCGATGCAGGTCGGGCACGTCGTCCCGGACTCACCTGCCGCGGAGGCGGGCCTCCAAGAGGGGGACGTCATCCTCATGGCGAATGGCGAAACGATTTCCAACGTTGCCGAGCTGATCGACGCGACGTCTCCGCGCGCCGGGGAGCCGACCGAGTACGTCATCGAACGCGACGGGAAGGCGCTGCCGCCCGTGACAATCACTCCACGCGACAATGGGGGACGTGGACAAATCGGGGTCGGGGCAAAGATGATTCGCCTTTACGGCGACCTCGGCGTCGGCGGTGCGGCGAAGCTTGCCATCGCTCTGCCCTACCAAATGACGGTGGCGCAGCTGACTGGGCTCGCCGACATGGTGAAGCGGCGGAGCACGGAGGGCATCGGCGGCCCGGTCATGATGGGCAAGATGGTCGCAGAAGCCGCGCAAACCGGCGCGCCCGCGTTCCTGTGGATTCTGATGTTCATCTCGGTCGCGCTCGGCATGTTCAACCTGCTCCCCTTCCCTGCGCTCGACGGAGGGCGACTGATCTTTCTCGGTTACGAAGCCGTCACGCGCCGACGCGCGAACGAGCAATTCGAGATGGCCGTCCACGCGTTTGGCATCGTCTTCCTGCTTGGGGTGATGATCCTAGTGACGTACCGGGACATCTTCGGCTGAGCGCTTGCCCGCCAAGGCCGAGCGGCTAGCTTCTACCGATGCGAGACGACGTGATCGTGATCGGCGGCGGCTTGATGGGCTGCTCCGTGGCCTACCAACTCGCCAAGCAGGGCATCCGAGTGACGGTCCTCGAGCGGAGCGTTCCGGGAGCTGAAGCGTCATCGGCCGCGGCGGGCATTCTTGGGCCAAGCGTCGAGTCGTTCGAAGACGCGCTGGCACTCCAACTCGGGCGACGAAGTCGTGAGCTTCACGCGGAGCTCGCGGACGAGCTCGACGAGCTCTTCGGGGTCGACGTCGGATTTCGACGCTCCGGCGTGGTGAAGGTTGCCCTCAACGAGGAGGAGCTTTCCGAGCTGGACCGACAGGCGGAAAGCCTTCGGGTCCAGGGTGTTCGATGCGAACGGATGAGCCCCGACGAGCTTCGGCGAGAGGAGCCTGCGATTCACCCCGGCGTGCTGGGTGGACTGAGCATCGATGAAGACGCGCAGGTCGAGCCACGGAAACTGCTGTCCGCGGTCGCTCTCGGCGCCGAGCATGAAGGCGTGAGGTTTCGCACGGGCTCGACCGTGCACGCCGTGGAATCCCACCGCGGGAAAGTGGTCGGGGTTCGTTTGACGGACGAGCGTGTCGAGGCCAATCGCGTCGTGGTCGCCGCAGGAAGCTGGACCACCCAGATTCCCGGACTACCGATCGCGCCTGACTGCATCTACCCCGTGCGCGGGCAAATGATCGCCACCCACACGCGACCTCCGCTCTTTCGGCGAGTCGTCTTCGGAGCCGGCGGTTACATCGTGACCCGGCCCGACGGTCACGTGCTCTGCGGTTCGACGATGGAGCGCGTCGGTTTCACGCGCGGGATTTCATTCGGGGGCATGGGCGACGTGATCTCGAGAGCCATGCGGCTGGCACCGAAGCTTGCCGACGCGCCGGTCGACGACCATTGGTCGAGCTTCAGGCCGGGCACCCCAGACGGACTGCCCTTGGTCGGAGAAACGCAGATCGAAGGGCTCTTCGTCGCCAGCGGCCACTATCGAAACGGAATCCTGCTCGCCCCGCTGACCGCAGAGCTCATCGGCCGTGCCGTCGAGGGCAAGGACGAGGGGCGCGACGCAGAGGCTCTGTCGCCGAAGCGTTTCGAGGAGCTCGGCGAGTGACCTCAGCGTCGGAGACGACGCTCACGGCCAACGGCCTTCAACACCGCGTCGTGCGCTGGGGCGATGGACCGATCGACGTCCTGCTCTGCCACGGCTTCCTCGACGTCGCGTGGAGCTTTGACGCGCTTGCGCAGCAGCTCCTTGCGGCCGGACATCGCGTCGCGTCGTTCGACTGGCGGGGACACGGCCGAAGCGAGTGGATCGGGGCCGGCGGCTACTATCATTTCCCAGACTATGTGCTGGACCTCGATGACCTCCTGCCCCAGCTGAGTGAGGAGCCTGTGCACCTCGTCGGACATTCGATGGGCGGCACGGCCTGCGCGATGTTTGCAGCGGCCCGACCCGAACGCATTCGCACACTCTCGCTCGTCGAAGGCCTCGGACCGCCCGAGCTCGAGCCTCGAGACCCGGCGAAGAGGCTCAAAGCGTGGCTCGACGGCGTGGCGAGAGTTCGTGCAAAGCCGCCAAGGCCGTTTGCCGATGTGGCCGCCGCCATCAAACGAATGCGCGTTCAAAACCCAGAGCTTGGGGACGAGCTGGGAGCGTTCTTGGTCGAAAAGAGCACCGCGGAGACGGAGGGGGGCCTTCAGTGGACCTTCGATCCGCTCCACAAAACGTGGTCCCCTCGCCCGTTCAACGCCGAAGTCTTCTCACGGCTTCTCGAGGCCATCGAGGCGCCCACCCTCGTCGTGAGCGGCGAGAACGGGTTTCGACTCGAGGACGAGCAGGAGCGAATCGACCGTATCCCGCATTCCGAGCACGTCGAAATCCCGGGCGTCGGTCACATGATCCACTGGTTCGCCGCCGAGGCGCTCGCGAGCGCGCTCAACGAGTTCTTCGGGCGCCACCCCGCTTGACCCCCTCTCGACGCCATGAAAACCTCAGCCGCAATGCGCCGAACGACGTTGGTTCTATTTGCCCTCGCAACCGCCATTGCGGTCCAAGCACTCGCGGAAGACAGTCCATCCACCCCCGATGCTCCGAGCAACCCGAGGGTCTTTGCGACCGTCGGAACGGAGACGATAACCGTGGGCGACATCGATGAGATCGTCGCCGCTCGTTCTCCCTACGCGCGGAAACGGATCGCGGAGACCGACGCCCTGCGAGAGCTCGCCGACGCGCAGGTGCAGACCGAGCTCTTTTATCAGGGCGCGGAGAAGCTCGGCTACGCGGACGACCCAGACGTGCAACGTTTTGTCGAGCAGACCCTCGTGAAGCTCTTCGTCCGGAAGGACTTCGAAGAGGCGCGAAGTCCACAGGAGGTGTCCGACGAAGAAATCCGCGCGTACTACGAAGACAACGCGGAGCAGTTTCGTCGGCCGGCGATGCGACGAGCGCGGCACATTCTCGTGGGGAGCAAGAAGGAAGCCGAGGAGATCCGTCAGACCCTCATGAAGGATGAGAAAGCCAAGTTTCGCAAGCTCGCCAAGGAACGAAGCCTCGACGGCGAAACCAACGTGCGCGGGGGGGACCTTCTCTACTTCACGGAGGACGGAAAGGTCGTTGGCCGCGAATCGAGCGAGACGGTCGATCCCTCGCTAGTGAAGGCGGCCTTCGCACTTGAGAAGACGGGGGACCTCAGCGAGCCGATCGACCTTGGCGACGACAAGTGGAGCATCGTCGAGCTAACGGGGATTCGGCCGGAGCAGGTGCAGACGCTCGAGCAAGTGTCGGGTGCGATCCGCCGGCAGCTGTGGCGCGAAGAGCGCGGCGCGGCGCTCGACGCGATGCTGGTCGAGCTTCGGGCGGAGCTGAAGCCCGAAATCCACATGGAGAGGCTCGACGCGATCGTGCTCGAGAAGCCGCAACCGCCGGACCCGACGGCCCAGTAGAGGGCGGCTACCGGCGCCGCAGATTTGCGTTTGGCTTGCGTTTTCTGTGGGTTCAGACTAAATGAACGTTCATTCATTTTCCTGTTGAGGCACGCCATGTCCACCACGTTCCAGCCCTTTCAAGAAGAGCATCAGATCTTTCGTAAGCAGGTCCGCGGGTTCGCGGAGAACGAGCTCGCGCCCCATGTCGACCAATGGGAAGAGGAAAAGATCTTTCCGAACTCCGTGTTCAAGCGCGCCGGTGAGCTCGGCATTCTTGGCGCGCACTACCCGGAGGACGTCGGCGGAGGCGGCGGCGATTTCTGGATGAGCGTGGTGAAGTCCGAAGAGCTCGCGCGATGTGGCTCAGCGGGCGTGACGATGGGGCTTCTGGTCCAGGCCGACATGGCGACTCCGGTGATCAACGATCTCGCGTCACGCGAAGTGAAGGACGAGTTTCTCGCACCCGCGATCGCCGGCGATAAGATCGCCGCACTCGGTGTGAGCGAACCCGGCGCGGGCTCTGACGTCGCAGGCCTACGAACGACGGCTCGAAAGGTCGGGGACGACTACGTCATCAACGGCTCGAAGACCTACATCACCAACGGCACGCGCGCAGACTTCATCACGCTGATGGTGAAGACCGACCCGGATGCAGGCCACAGCGGGATTTCGATCATCGTGTGCCCGACCGACGTCGCCGGCTTCAGCATTTCGAAGAAGCTCGAGAAGGCCGGCAACTGGGCGAGCGACACGGCGGAACTCTTCTTCGAAGACGTTCGTGTCCCGAGGCGCTACCTCGTCGGCCAGGAGGGCATGGGGTTCATGTACCTCATGCAGAACTTCCAGTCCGAACGACTCGTCGGATGTGTGAGCGGCCTTTCGGGCGCCAAGCTCGCGCTCGATCGTTCGGTGCAATGGGGCCGAGAGCGCGTCGCGTTCGGGAAGCCGCTCATCAAGCGCGAGTATTGGCAGCAAAAGCTCGTCGAGCTGTACACCAAGTACGAGGCCGCCAAGGCGCTCAGCTACAACGCGTGCGCCGCGTACAATGAAGACAAGTACGTGAACAGCGGGATGATCTCGATGGAGACCACCCGACTCGTGTCGATGGCCAAGGCGTACGTGGGCGACGTCACGAACGAGGTCCTCGACCAGTGTGTGCAGTTCCACGGTGGCATGGGTTATCTCGAAGACCTCTGGGTCGCTCGCGCCTGGCGCGACGGCCGCCTTTTCCGCATCGGCGGGGGCACGACGGAGGTGATGCGCTACGCCGTCGCTCGAATCATGGGCTTCTGATAACTGGCGCATTGCCTGCAAATCGACGACTCTGCGGCCATGAGAGTCGCCTGCTGGCTGTTGTTCGTGCTCGTCGCATGCGGGAGTGAGACCTCGCCCGCGGCGTCGCCCGCCGGCGGCGGGAACGTTGCCATCGGCCCGGGGACCCGAGCCGTGGCAGGCATGGCCAGCGGCGGTTCCGCTGGAGATGCGGGAGACGCCGGAGCGGGAGGGCAAGGCGGCGCGACAACGGCGTGCACCAACGACGAAGACATCGCGGCGCTCGACTCCTCTTTCGGAGGCCGTGAAGTTGCGCGTGAGTGTCTCGTTCTCGATCTCACATGCGTCGCGCTGACGGGAGACGCCTACGAGAGCTGCATTGCGCAGTGCCTCGGCCTACGTATCCCCGACCTTTCGCTGGACTGTGGGGGGTGCTTCGCCGCTGCGACCCGGTGCGAGCTCGACAACGCCTGCACGGCCGCCTGCCGATTCGACATCTGCGGCGAGACATGCCGCGCCTGCACGCTCGAAAAGGGCTGCCTCGACGCTCTCGAAGACTGCACCGGCCTCAACGACAGCAGCTGCCCCGCGATGCCACCGATCACCAACTGATCGCAAATCGCGCGGGTTGGTTTGTAACTCGTTGGAAGTGTTTGGGTTTTGGGGGCCCTGCGTGTCCCTACATCGCGGCTTGGGCGTCTTCCCAGGGGTCGGTGGTGCCGATGACGTCGACGATCATGACGGCTTCGGCGGCTGCAACGTTGTCGGCGAGTGGGGTGGAGATATCGAGCCAGCCGGCAATGCGGCGCGCGATCGCCAATCGAGTCGCCCACTCGGAGCGGGCGCGCTCGAGGCTTCCCGCGTGGGTCCATCGCATGGCCCAAAGGTCGTCGGCCAGCCAGTCGCCGAACACCTGATTCGGTGACGCTGGCTCGACGACGCGGGCAGCCGCTCGCTCGAATGCGTCAGCCCACGGGCGTGCGCTCTCAGTCCTCTCGCGACGACCGACCAAAAAGCCGATTGCGTCCGCGAACCAGCGCGAGGCACACGCGGCTCGCGAGGGCCCCTGAAACTCGAGGAGCTCGTCCGCCACGTCGAGCCACGTGATGCCCTTCAGCGCCGGAAACGGTTCGGCGTCGAGCACGGAGGAGAGCTTGTCTCCGGAGAGCAACCCAGCGAGCAGCGCTTCTTCACGCCGCACGTACTCGTCGAACGAAATCGTCTCGGTATCGGTCCACTGCACTTCATCGAGCACCGCATGTTCGAACGTGAGCTCTCCCTCGGCGTCGAGCAGGTTCGGACGCGCGATGTCGGGCGTGATGGCCGGAAGAGGCCCAAGCGTCCGACACGTGCACCGATGCTGCGTCGACACCCTACCCCCTGCCGGCGTGGCCGTGAGCGCATACGGAAACTGAATACAAGGGCTTGGCTTCATCTCCGGACCGAGCTTCGAGTGAAGCGCACACCCTTCCTCGCTCCAAAACACGCAGCGCCCTGTGTCGGTTCGCATCATCATCACCGAAGCGTCTTCGCCCTCGTGCCGATCGATCGCGTCCTCCGAGATCATCGACAGCATCTCCCGGTCCTCTGCGTTGAGCGGACCAACCGCATGGATGTCGCTGCAGCAGAGTCCGTCTCCCACACAGTCGAAGCGCGCGCCGGGTCGGGTCAGGAGCGGTTCACGGCGCGCCTTCTTCGTCATGGGCACTCAAGCTCCGGCTCAGCGGAGAGGTAGAGCACCTCCATGTTGGGCTCGACCACCGTATCAGACGCAGGGTTAATACTCTCAGCGCCGGACTCTGGGTCCTTGACTCCGATCACAAGACAGCCGTTGATCGACCTCAGCTCTCGACTCAGCCTCTCGAAGCTCATCGGCGCCTCGACGGCGAGAGTGTCTGGCATGGTTCCGACGTAGAGGTTCTGATTGCCGTCGAACACGAGGCGGCTCGTGGCGTCGGCAACCCCCGGATAGACGACCGTGTGCGCGAGCAGCGAGTAGCCCACTTTCCGGGTTTCGATCACCTCGTCGCTGCCCGCGGTTCGTGCATGCTGAACGTTCTCCGAATCGAGCACTTCGGCGATGATTCGCACGGGTTTCTTTCGTTTCGCCGCCACCGAGCTCTTCTTCAACATCGAGCGTATGGTGAACACCGTCAGAATCGTCGTCGCGTCCGCCTGCTGAGGCACGACCCGCCTCGACCCGGTCACGATGACCGTCGACGCATATGCGACGCGCGCTTTGTCGAGCTCACTTTCCTTGGTGGGGTCTCCCTGGACCCACATGAACTCGGGTGGAAGTGAGTTCGGACGCTCATACGGCCCGAAGAGAACGATGCGTTGCTCCTCCGGGTTGATTTCCCCGCTGAGCACGTCGAGCAGCATTCCGCTGCCCATCTCGTACCCGCAGACGACGATGTGATTCACGTAACCACTCATCCGAAACTGCTCCTCTCGAATACTCAATACGGCGTTGAGAAGACTATGGCCGACGATACCGGCAAACAGCGCAAGGGTGAACAGACCGCCGATCATCATCGCACCGCCGATGACTCGCCCGACGGTCGTGACCGGCGTAATGTCTCCAAATCCGACTGTGGTGATCGTAACGAGCGCCCACCAGAGCCCGTCGCCGATCTCGTTGATCTCCGGGTTCGAGCTCCGGTCGACCAAGAACAGGCTGATGCCGCCGAGGATGGTTTCCACGCCGAGCACGGAGAAGGCAAAGGTGAAGAGAAGCCGATCCTCCTCGAACGCCGCCATCAGCCCGCGAAACGGGTTCGCGTAGCGAAAAAGCTTGGCGGTGCGGAGGAGCCGCAGAAGACGAAGCACCCGGAGTCCGCGGAGCGCGGGCACCAACGCCAGCACCGTCAGGAGGTCGATCAGCATCATCGGCGTCAGTGCGAAGCGAATGCGACCGAGGATCTCCGTTCGTAGCCGCCCAAGCGGCGGCTTCTTGAACACCTGAATCGCGGGCGGCCGATACGTCAGGACTCGTGTCGTCACCTCTGCCGCGAAAAGCCACAGAATCACCTCGTCGATGCGCTCGAGAACCTCGTCCCCACGCGATCCCACCGCGAAGAACGGCTCGGCGATCAGGACGGCGATCGACAGAAAGATCAGCGCCCAGACGACGGATTCGACGACGCGGTACGCATCCGTACGCGGGTCATGAAACGCAGCATGCAGGATGTCGCGCACGGACATGCGCGGCGAGCATCATTCGATGCCGACCCCGTGTCAACCGATGAGCCCGGAAGACCTACTCGGCGGCGACGGGAGTCTGCTCGACTTCGTCGAGCTCGATGGCGTCGGCGAGGATCTCGGCGATGTCACGCTGCGCGATTTCCTCTTCTTTGTCCTGCGCCTTGATGCCGTCGGTCAGCATCGTCATACAGAACGGGCACCCGCTCGCGACCGTCGTGGCCCCTGTGTTGAGCAGCTGCAGCGTTCGCTTGTTGTTCACGCGCTCCTCGCCGTGCTCCTCCATCCACATCTGTGCACCGCCGGCACCGCAGCAGAGGCCGCGCTTCTTGTTCCAGTACTCGACTTCGGTCAGCTCGAGGCCTTCGATCGACTCGAGGACCTTGCGAGGGGAGTCGTAAATCTGGTTGTACCGGCCGAGGTAGCAGCTGTCGTGGTAGACGACCTTCCCCTTCACCGGCTTCGACGGAACGAGCTTTCCAGCCACGAGAAGCCCGTTGAGGAACTCCGCGTGGTGCACGACGTCGTAGGTGCCGCCGTAGTCGCTGTATTCGTTTGCAAGCGTGTTGAAGCAGTGGGGGCACGCCGTGATGATCGTCTTGTTGGACGCGTCGTATCCGTTGAGCGTCTCGACGTTTTGCTCCGCCAGCATCTGGAAGAGGTACTCGTTGCCTGCGCGACGCGCCGGGTCGCCGGTGCACGTCTCTTCGGTGCCGAGAATCGCGAAGTCGATGCGGGCCTTCTTGAGCAGCTTCGAGACGGCGCGGGCGACCTTCTTGGCTCGGTCGTCGAAGCTCGCCGCGCAGCCCACCCAGTAGAGCACCTCGGCGTCCGGCTTTTCGGCAAGCGTTGGGATGCCCATTCCGTCCGCCCAGTCGCCGCGGTCCATCGCGGAGATGTTCCAGGGGTTGCCGTTGGTCTCGATGCCATTGAACGCGCCCTGCAGCTCTCCAGGGAACTCGTTCTTCATCATGACCTCTTCGCGGCGCATGCCGATGATCTTGTCGACGTAGGAGATCATCACCGGGCACTGTTCCTCGCACGCACGGCAGGAGGTGCAGCTCCAAATCACGTCCGGATGAAGGATGTTCGGCACCAGGTCGACCACGGTGTCGCCGACGAAATACGCACCCTCAGGCGCCTGCGGAAAGGTGTGAATCGGCTCTTCGCCATCGCTCTGCTTAGGCGGCTCGGCGGGCGTGTCGCTCGGCTCCTCCACCGTCGCGTCCTTGCCGAACATGTCCTTCTCGGTGGCGTACAGATGGTCACGAATCGCCAACGTGAGATGCTTCGGCGAAAGCTTCTTGCCGGTGATGTACGCGGGACAGTTGTCGCTGCAGCGCCCGCACTCCGTGCAGGTGTACAGGTCCATGATGTGCTTGTACGTGAGGTCGGTGAGGCGGTTGATGCCGAGCGACTCTTCCCGCTCGACCTTGCCCTCGAGGTCCTCGACCTTCGGAAGCGCGTTGGGGCGCTGGTCGTAGGCGAACACATTGGGGATGACCGTGAGCACGTGGAAGTGCTTGGTGTACGGCAGGATGTTGAGGAAGATCAGGACGAATGCAGCGTGCCACCAGAAACCGACGTGCTGTACCGCCTTGATAGTACCGACGCTCGCGCCCGAGAGGAGCTGCGACACGATGCCGCCAAAGGGCTCCCACCAGCCGGCGTGGACAGGCTCACCCGTGACGGCCGAGTCGAGCGCCAAGCTTCCGCCGACGTACATGAAGTCGGCGAGCATCATGGTGATGATGATGAATAGGATCGCGACCGGTTCGGTGAAGACGTATCGACCCACCGTGTGGGCAAGCGTCATGCGCGGCTTGTTCTTGACCTCTTTCGGATCGCCACTGTCGTTGCCGCGCTTCGCCCAGCGAAGGTAGAGAAACGCGAGCGACCCGACGATGGCCGCCGCCGCCGCCAGCTCCTTCGCGAACGAGTAGACCTTACCGACGATGTGGTTGGTATCGAGAAGCCCCCAGAAGTCGAAGGTCGTATCGAACCCTCGACCCCAGAGCATGAGGCTGTTGAGGAGAAGCACCTGGAACGCGACGAAGATGCCCACATGCGCGAAACCCGCGAGGGTGTAGTTCGGCATCTTTTTCTGCCCAAAGGCGTAGATCAGGAGCGTCTTGGTGCGGTCGGCAATCTGGCTACCTGACCATTCGAAACGCGTGTCGGGAACACCCACCGACACCTGCCGCAGGCGTCGATATGCCGACCATGAGAAAAACCCGAGCGTGCTGACCAGTAGCAGCGTCATCCAAATCGGACCCATCGTTCACTCCATGCATCGAGCGCGGAATCGGTGCGTAAGCAGTCTCGCGCTTCGGCAAGGTGTAGGGGTGGGTCGCACCGAAGTCAAATCCAGCGTCCTGGTCATTCGAGCCTGTTCTCGCGGCATCGTTTATGATGGCCACGTGCGCGTTCTAGCCCTCCTTTCGCTCCTCGGCCTGAGCGCTTGTGCATCGTCGGTTCCGAGGACGGTACCGCGACTCGTCGACGGCCAAATCGAGGACGGACCTGCAGTTTCTCCGTACGCGTATGAATGGTTCATCGAAGGGGAGCGGCAGGCGGCGCGCGGGCGCCACGGAGACGCCGCGATCGCGTTCGAGACCGCGATGGCCGCCCCGACGGGCGACGTGCTGCTCCTGATGAGACTCGCAGAAGAGTACGAAGTCACCGGAGCGTCTCGGAAAGCAGACCGCGTGCTCTCCCTCGCTCGTCGCTACTACCCGCAGTCCGCTCGCGTGTCACTCGCCGAGGGCCGCATCCTTTTGCTGCGAGACGACGCCGACGGCGCCTTTGCTTCGTTCATCGTCGCGAGCCGACGCGCCCCGGGCTGGGCGGCCCCCGTGGTCGAAATGTCCACCGCTCTTGCGGCGCGCGGGCACGTCGAGCGTGCGAATGCCCTTCTTCTGGAGTTCCTAGAAGATGCGTCCGATGCGCAAGCCAACGTCGCACTGAGCGCGCTGCTCGATCTGTCACGACGACACGAGGACGCAGAGACGTTCGGACGCGCTCTTCGCTTCGAACGAGGCTCGACTCCATCGGAGCGATCCGCAAAGGCGACACGGTTCGCGCTCTCGTCGGATCAGCCCGCCCTTGCAGCTCGGATCGCGGGACCCAATCCGGAGTCGGAAGAGGCGACGGAGCTTTGGTTGGAAGCGCTTCGGCAAAGCGGTCACCGAGCGGAAGCGGCCGACTACCTGGCATCCCCAGACGCCGCCCGCATGGCGCGGGTCGAAGACCGCGCGGCGGGTCTGGTCGAGCTGGGGGCGGAGGAACGGGCGCTCGAGCTTCTCGTCGCCGCGGATGGGACTCCCCGCGTACAGCTCTCTCGAGGCACGGCGCTGGCGGCCTCCGGCAGCTACGTCCAAGGCGCGACCGAGCTCGCCAAGGTGCCCTGGGGCTCGAGCACGTTCGAAGCGTCTAGGCTCGCCCTCGCCGAATGCACGGAGGCGAATCGACGGTCGGGCGCCGCTGCGGAGGCCTTGAGCCTGGCGCCTCACGGCTCGCTCGCGGTTCGAGAAAGGCTCGCCACGCTCCTCGTCGACAACGGAGAGCTCAACGCCGCGCTTCGCCTATTCGATCCGCGACAGTCGGCCGATCGGGCCGCACTTGCTGCGCTTTTCGAGCGTATGGGACGGTATGACGAGGCCTCGGCGTACTATGCGACCGTCCGGGCAACGACCCGAAGCGAGCCGCGACTGCGAGCTCGAACGACGGCCGAGCAGCTGGCCGCTCAGGGTCTTCGGGACAGCGCGATCACGGTCCTCGAGCAGTGGTCCGCGATGGCCCCGGAAGACCTCTATTCGCGGGCGCGCCTGATCGAGCTCCTCAACGACGAACGTCGCGTGGACGAAGCGCGTCGTCGCGGGCAAGAGGCCCTTCCACTCATCACCGACCCGAAACTCCGCGCCCACGTGCGCGGCCTCGTCGGTCCGCGAGTCGGCCGAAACTAGTATTCGCCGAAGAGGTCTTGAATGCGCACGTCGAGAGCAGTCGCGATCTTGTAAAGCGAGCTGATCGACGCGCTCGATTCCGCACGTTCGATCTGCGAGAGAAGCGAAACGCTGAGGCCGGTGCGGCGAGCCATCTGTTTGAGGGTGAGCCCGCGATCCTTGCGGAGACCACGGATGGTTTCGCCGATCACGCGGTGAAGGTTCTCTTCGGGCGTGCGCAGCAACCCCTTCTTCCGCATGACGCGGTCGAGCACTTCGCGGAACTCGTCGGGGTTGAAGGGCTTCTTGAGGTAGTCGACCGCGTCGAGCTTCATCGACTGGACGGCGGTCTCGAGCGACGGGTAGCCCGTGAAGATCACGACGGCCACGTCGCTGTCGACGCGACGGATCGCTTCGAGCACTTCGACGCCGCCCATGCCGGGCATCATCAGGTCGAGGACGACCAGGTGATAGCCGCCGTCTTTGACCTCCTCGGGTGCATCCTTGGGGTCGGCGAGCGTGGTGACCTGGAAACCGTCCTTCGTGAGGAACGTCTCCATGAACTCCAAAATCGCCTGGTCGTCGTCGACGACGAGAACTCGAACCGGTGGTAGCGCCTTTGCCATCGTGCCTCCGCTGCAATTGTAATTGCAGTGTTCAATTCTAGTCGGGGCGAGAGGATTTGAACCTCCGACCTCACGGTCCCGAACCGTGCGCGCTACCAAACTGCGCTACGCCCCGTTATTTCAAGCTCGGCGGAATCTAGCGTTACCGCCGAGCCCTGTCAACGAACTATCCTACATATACCCACACGAACACTTGATACGCATCGGCCCAGGGCCCGGCGCCGGGTACCCAGGGCCCGAGGGACAGCTCGCCACTCGATCCAAAGCACAATGATTTCAAGGAGGAGGCCGGTTCCGTCACTCGCTGGAACCCCGGAAGGCTCAACGCCGTGGCCACCTCGGACCCCTCTTCGCGCAGGGGCGAGCAGACCGCGTAGACCAGCGAGCCGCCCCGACGTACCATCGATGCCGCGTTGTGCAAGATCCGACGCTGCGTTTCACCCATCTGGGCCGCGGATTGCTGCGAACTGCGCAGTAAAATTTCAGGCCTACGGCGCAACGTGCCGAGACCCGTGCATGGCGCGTCGACGAGCACCGCATCGAACTCGCCCGCAACGGTCCCTGAACCCACCGACCAATCCACACATGCCGTCTCGAGGCTCTCTGCTCCGAGCCGAAGTCGCTCGAGCTCTCCCGCGATTTGCTCGAGACGGTGCTCGTGGAGATCGGTCGCCACGATTCGGCCGCCTGGCCGGACGGCCTCGACGAGCTGCGCGGTCTTCCCGCCACGGCCTGCGCAGACGTCGAGCGCGCGCTGCCCCGCGACGACGTCGGGCAGCAGGCCGATGAGTTGGGCCCCCTCTTCTTGGACCGCGAACGCGCCCTCGAGATACCCGGGCAGCTCACGCGGGTCGCCTGCGCCCGCCACTCGGAGTCCGAGCGGTGAAAGCTCCGTGTGCACGACGCGAGCGTGTGGACGCGCGTCTCGAATCGCCTGCGCGACGGTCTCACGATCGATGTTGCGCTTTACCCGCAGGTCGATCGAAGGAAGCTCTGAATCGACCTCGAGCAAAGCCTCGGTCCGGTCGGCCCCGAGCGATTCGACCAGCTGTGACCTCAGCCACGGAGCGACCGATACATGAGTCGGCGGCTCGGGCGCGTCGGGTCGGTCGGTCGCCACCTTTCGAAGAATCGCGTTGACGAAACCGGCCACGCGCTTCCCGCGCTTGTCTCGAACGAGCTGCACCGAGTCGTGGACGACGGCATGAGGCGGCACACGGCCGAGGTGCAGCAGCTGATACACGCCCGCGCGCAGCACGGCACCGACCCAATCGTCGACCTTCACGGGTCGGGCGGCATAGCGCTGCACCGCCGCGTCGAGGTCTGGCAACACGCGCAGCGCGCCGTATACGATTTGGGTGGCAAGGGCAGCGTCTGCGCGACTTGCACCGGTTCGTCGGAGCTCCGCGTCGAGGGTCGGGGAGGCCCATGCGCCATCGTGCGCCACCCGATAAAGGACGTGCACCCCGATCCGTCGTGCCTCGGCAACCACCGCCGAAGCTTACTCGCGCTTGGTAGGCAGGCACGGAGATTGGAGACGCTCGAAGCCGCGTGATACCGTGGATCCGTGCACGCGCACGTCGGGGCAAGTAAGAACGGGGTTGGGGCATGAGCGCGCTGGTGCTCGTTGCCGACCCGGATCCGTTCAACCTTCGCCTTCTGCACGAAGCGTGTGAGGCGGCAGGGTACGACGTGACGACCGCCGCCGACGGGCCGGACGTCCTCGCCATGGTCGCCCGCCAGCCGCCGGACCTTCTGGTTCTCGACGCCAAGATGAGCGAGATCGACGCGTTCGAAATCCTCCGTATCCTCAAAGCCGACCCTGGCCTCTCGAGCATCCCGGTTCTGCTGGTGAGCGACGAGAACGATCACGACGCGCGTCGTCGCGGCATCGAGCTCGGCGCAGAGGACACGCTCACGAGGCCCTACCGGGTCTTCGAGATTCAGCAACGCGTTCGGAACGTCCTTCGCGCAACGCGACGTGACCGGCTGGGCATCCCCGAGAGCGCCCCCCCTGCCGATCAGCGCGACCCGGTGACGGGTGCGGGGACACCTTCGCAGCTTCTGATCAGTCTCGACTACGAACACACCCGAGCGACACGTTACGGCCATCCTCTCACGTGCATGGTCGTTCGCGTGACCAACGCGGAGGCTCTCGCAGCTGCGGGCGCCGACGGGACCGCGGACCGAGCCATGGCGCTCATCGGCTCCGGGCTGAAGGGGTGCATCCGCGCCGTCGACCACCTGTTCCGGCTGCGTCGTGACGAGTTTTGCATTCTGCTTCCGGAGACCGACGGAACGGGCGCCGGGTATGTTTTCCGCCGCCTCGAGAGTCAGGCGCAGAGCGGTGAGCTTTGGCGCGAAGATCTGGACCCCGCACCTTCGGTCGACATCAGTTCGGTCAGCACCCCCGAGACCAGCGTGAAGAGCGGAGACGACCTCCTCAAGAAGACTCGGCACGCACTTCCGCGTCGCGACTAAATCGACTCGGCGAGCCGGGCGATCCACACGACCACCGCGCAGCCAGCCACCGCCAGTGACCACCGGCCGACGGCGAACCGATCGAACGCTTCGCCCAAGGACCATCCGCGTACCGCGCCAACGACCGCGAGTGGAATTGCGGCGCACACGACCGCGAACATGGCGAGCCCGAGGGGGTTGGCGGAAAACGCGAGCGACCAATCCCCTCGTATCGCGTGCGAAAACGCGGTCGTGAGCCCGCATCCGGGGCATGCGAGGCCCGTGAGCCATCGAAACCCGCAAGGTGGCAAGCCGAGCTGCGCGTGCGTGCCGTAGCCGCGCGCATCGGGCTCGAGCCACGCAGCGAGCGCCAGGACCGCGATGCAGCTGGTCGCGAGAGCCATCCAAACGAGTGGCGTGGCCTGGGAGTGACGATGCTCAGCGCGCATGGGGCTCGCGCCAGTCTGGATTACGGCGGAGCTCTCCGTCAACGAAGTCGACACACGGGAGGTCGCAGTCGAGCGCAGCGATCTCCGCCTCGACGTCTGCCCCGATCGGGTTGTCGTTCCCGACAACATGGTCCGCGTAGTGCGCATGCAGACACTTCACGCCACCGGACGACCCGCCGACGCCACCGCTCGGCGCATGCGTGGCGCCCTCAGGCAGCGCCGCGTCGCGCTCGGCGGCGTACCGAGCGTGAACCTCACGCAGCTTGGCCGCGAACGCGGGGTCCGCATCGAGCCTCGCCTGCACTTCTCTCACCCCACCGCGGGCCTCGATCCTCGCGATGCGACGATGCGCGAGCGGACACGTGAGCCAGTAGCGCGTGGGAAACGGCTCTCCGCCGTCGAGCAGCGGCGGGACTTCGGCCACAATCGGAAGCTGGAGGTGACAGCGACGAAGCACGCGAGACTCGGCGCGCAGCGGCCGCCCGATTTGGAGAGCGAGGACTTCGTTGTCTCGCGCCTGCGTCATGAGACGCGCATGCGATCCTTGACCTCGGACCAGAAGTCCGACTCGCCCACGACCTCGACCATCATGACGGCCTCGGCCGCGGCTCGGTCCGCTCTCGACCCGGAACCCCGAAGCCGGGCGCAGATGTCTTCTGCGATCGCAAGTCGTGTCGCAAGCTCCGTGCGCGCGAGCGCGAAGTGGTACTCCTCCGCCCACTTGAGCGCCCAGACCTCATCCGCAATCCAGTCGCCGAAGACGTCGCGGCTCGTCTTGACGTTCGGGGACCTCGCTTCGGCACGATCGAACGCGGCCTCCCAGGGGCGGCCCGGGGGTCTCGGGACGTGCCCGTTCTGCAAGGAGAGGATCGTATCGCCGACCCAGGCCATCGCGACCCCGAACTGCGAACCGTCGCGGGCGTCGATGAACTCGTCGGCCTGTTTTTCCCAGCTGCTTCCTCGAAGCTTCGGGAAAGGCTCGGCGTCGAGGATCTTCGCGAGCGACTCGCGGCCCTGGAGGCGCGCAAGAACCTTGGACTCGAGCGCCTCCCACTCGTCGAATTTGAGGTCTTTCTTCGAGGTGAGCGGGACGTGCTTGATGTGGCGGTCGGCGTAGAGCCGCCCACCGTCCATGATCGAGGGCTCCGTCGCCGCGGGATCGATGTCCGGCCGGTCACCCATGGTGCGACACGGGCATCGGTGCTCCGTCGTGATTCGCCCCCCGGACGGCGTTCCGACGAGTCCGAGCGGAAAACGTTGGCACCCTTCGGGTTTCGCTTCGGGCCCTAGCTCGGCGTGGACCGAGCAGCGCTGGTCGCTCATCAAGAAGACACACCCGCCGTCCGCCGCGGTGTTGAGCATGTAGTCGTCGTGGTCGTCGTTCCACCCTGCCGACTTCTTGTCGATGCGACGCATCTGCCGGCATTCCTTCTTCGTGAGGGGGCCGATCGCGTGGATATCCGTGCAGCAAAGCCCGTCGCCGAAACACGTGTATCGGGCGCCCGGTCGCGGCATTAGAGGTCGTAGTTTCGTCTTTTTCTTCTTGTTTCCAGCCATGCGCCAGCGTGTGCTTCCTCTACCCTCGGAAAAAGGGGTCGCGCCCCTCTTTCTGGGATATGATCTCTAGATGGCAGCGAGTCCTTCACCGCTCGTGGGGTACAACACGAACGTGCGCCATAAGGGAAAGCTGTATCACATTCAAACCGAGGATTCGGGTGTGAAGCGGCCGCACATCATCACGCAGCTTTTCGCGGATGGTGGACGAATCCTCGCGTCCGAAAAAACTTCGTACGAAGAACACCTCGGCGCGGACAATCTCGCCACGGTCGTCAAGAAGCTGATGCAGGAGCAGCACAAGCGCGTGTTCATCGGGCTTCGCGACGGTGTGTACGACGACGAACCGAAGCCGAGCACCGAACAAGGCGCGTCTCCGGCGGCGGCGGTCTCTGACGAAGTCACCACCGAAGTGCTGGAGCACGCGGCCGCGCGCCTGGTCGAAGGATCGCCTACCTACGAGCAGATCGAGACCGGCAGCGGTTCCCACAGGCGCGTCTCGCAGTCGCCGCCCGCCCCGTTTGGTCACGAAGTCTTGACCGAAAAGACGCTGGACGAAGTGATTCTCGCCTACCTCGCTCAGGATCTCGAGACGGGCACCTGAGGCGCTGCTTGACACCGGATTGGGCGCATTGTTAGCTCCCGATCCGCCAATGCCAGACGCCCAGACTTCGTTTACCAAGGACATTCCTCAGTCGATCGCGAACGACGTCGACAAGGCTCGGGCGGTCGATGCGGTCTTCCTATTCAAGGTCAACGGCGAAGGCGGCGGCGTGTGGACCGTGAACATGAAAGACACGCCCGGTGTGGTCGTAGGCGACGAGGGCAACGCGGAGTGCATCATCGAGCTTTCGACGCACGACTGGAAGGCCATGACCGACAAACCGGGCTCCGCGATGCAGTTCTTCATGCAGGGCAAAATCAAGGTCACGGGCAACGCCCTACTCGCCACGAAGCTTCAGTCGGTCATCGGGTAGGATCGGCGCGTCGTGGGCTCGCTAAGGGAGCGCCTCCTGAAGGCCATGCAGGACCCTCGGGTGGCGGCGCTGCTTCAGGATCCACGGGTCCAAACGGCGCTGTTCCGAGCACTTCGCTTTCGAGGCCGAGTGGAAGGCGCACTCAACCGCCGTCTGGATCGAACGGCAGCTCGACTCAACCTCGCCACTCAAAAGGACGTGCGCGCGCTCCAACGCCGCATTCGACAACTCGAGCGCGACCTGCGCGAAGCCCAAGAGCAACTCAGCGACGACCCAGATAGTCCAGAAGCTCTGGGCCGTAGTTGAGGCCGAAATAGATGAACGCGACGATCGGCACGACGATGCTTGCGATCGCGATTCCGAACCCGAGCGATACGACGAGGTAGTCGCCGAACGTGGCCTTCGCTCCCGGGGACTCGTGCTCTCGGATCAGCTCGAGATTTCGACGGTTCGCTTTGTAGGCGACGTCGAAGATGTCTCCGACGATCGGCAGTGAACCGAATACCGCGTCGACGAGGATGTTGAGGATCATCCGCCACAGGACGACGCGCGGCACGCCTCGCCGAAACGCCAGCGCGAGAAGTCCGATCGAGCCGCTTCCGGAAACCGCGTCGCCGATGCCGGGGAACAAGAGACCGATGATCGGATCGAGACCGAAGCGAACGTTGGTGCCGGGGATCCGAAAGCGGTCGTCCAGCAGAGTCACCACGTGCTCCGCCCAACGCCGCAGCTTGGACGTCCCATCCGCCGACTCAGCCATGGCGAACTGTAGCGCGAGGACCTACTCGGCCGCGAGCACCTGATCGCCGCACACCTCACCGAGGACCGTGCGAAGCCGCCCGCGGAGGTTCGATCCCTTCTCGAGGAAGTGATGAATCCCGAGCTGATGGAGCAGCTGAACGTCGTGTTCCTGCGCGCCGGCGCTGACCGAGACGATCGAGCAGGCCTCGGCGAGCCCCTCACCGCGGAGCTGCATGCACACCTCGACCCCGTTCATGCGCGGCATGTGCAGGTCGAGCAGCATGACGTCTGGCTCGTCACTTTGAACCTCTCGAAGCGCGGCCTCGCCGTCGTGGGCAACGCGAACGTTGGCGCCCGGAACGATCTGCCGAACGTAGAACGTCAGAATCTTCGCGAGGTCGACGTCGTCGTCGACGATCAACACCGAAATCGGCGCGGCCTCGGGACTTGCGGAAGCCTCGCTGACCGCTCGACGCTCCTTCACGGCTCGAAGCTGCCAGGCCGCAGCCTCGGCGCTCTGCACCCGAAGCCGAGGATCGGGGTTGAGCATCTCTTGTATGGCTTGTGCGAGTGCCGGAGGGCAATCAGGACGCACCTCCTGCAGCGGTCGTGGTTCGCCGTCGGAATGCGATTTGATGACCTCGCGGATCGTCATGCCGGCAAACGGTCGGAACCCCGTCATGAGCTCGTAGGCAACAACCCCGAGGCCGAAGATGTCGACGAGGTGCCCGCTGCCCGGCTCCGCGACGTTGAGCAACGCCTCCGGCGCCATGTACGGAGGCGAACCCGCAACGCGCTGCTGACCGTTGACATCGAACTGAGGAAGCACCAGCCCGAAGTCCATCAGCACGACGCGCTGCGCGGGCGTCAGCATGATGTTGTCCGGCTTGATGTCCCGGTGGACGAGTCCGGCGCGATGCACGACGCTGAGCCCTTCGGCCGCAGGGAGGACGAGCTCGATCACCTCGGCAGCGCTGAAGCGCTCGCCGCCATCGAAGCGGGTGGACGCATGCTGCGTGAGCGACACTCCGTAGATTCGTTCCATCACGAGGTAGTCGATCCCGCGATGCTCACCGAGCGTGTAGACGCCCACGAGGCTACGGTGCTGGAAGGCCGCGAGCGCCCGCGCCTCGTTCCGGAGCGGAGGGCTCAGCGGATTGGGCCACGCAGCCTTGATCGCCACGCGTCGGTTGAGCAGGTGATCGTGCGCTTCGAACACCTGACCCATTCCGCCCCGACCGAGCAGCTGCATGATCTCGTAAACGCCATCGAGCAGCTCACCGGTGGCGAAGATTCGGTTTTCGTCGCCAAACGGCGGCTCGCTCGCTGCGACGGCCTGTCCCCCCAAATCCCTCATAACGGTATTTACACATTATCTTGTAAATACTGTAATCTGCAACCTCAGAGATCGATGGCATGAACCTCGAGCTCGTCGACCGATTTCCCGAGGAATCTCGTCGCTGAGGACGCGAATTGCCCGGGCATGTCGGTCACGAGAATACGCAGGTCACCCTCGTCTCGGCTTCCGGGCGGAAGCGACGGGTCGCGCAGCGCGGCGGCGGTCGCTTCGGCGCTGTCGACGATGACGACCTCGTGTCCGAGAAGCTCGGCGGCCACATCGTGGATCGTCTCGTTCAGCAGGGGATAGTGCGTGCACCCAAGAACGATGGTGTCGACGTCGACCTCGATGAGCGGCTCGAGATAGCGAGTGGCGGCAAGCCTTGGGACCTCGCCGTGCACCCACCCCTCTTCGGCCAACGGAACGAACAGGGGCGCAGCGTGCGCAAACACCTGAACCTCAGGGTTTTCTGCGTGAATCGCCCGCTCGTAGGCGCCAGAGGCGACCGTGCCCGCCGTCGCCAGCACGCCGATCCGGCCGCTCCGCGTGGAGGCGACCCCTGCGCGCGCGCCGGGTTCGATCACCCCGAGCACCGGAATGTCGAGCTCCTGACGGAGCGGCTCGAGCGCCACCCCGCTCGCGGTATTGCAGGCAACCACCAGCTGCTTGATGTCGTAGGCGAGAAGGCGTTCCGCACAGCCGAGCGCGTACTTCACCACGGTCTCGGCGCTTCGTGTGCCGTAGGGCACCCGTGCGGTGTCACCGAGGTAGACCAAATGTTCCGACGGAAGCGCGGCACGGACGGCTCGCGCGACGGTCAGCCCACCCAACCCGGAATCGAAGATGCCAATCGGCTTTTCCACGTGGCCTGCGAGCGGCAACGTGTCACACCCCTCCCGAAAGAGCCACCTGTTGGGTGGTCTCTGATAGGCTCGCACAGAGATGCCTTCCCTGGCGCTGATTTCGACGAATGCCGAGCTGCACGAACAGCTGCGGGCGGTTCTCGGGGGAACCGGCTGGTCCACCGAGCTCGTCGCACCCGAGTCCGCCTCCGCGGAATGTACCGCGTACGACGTCGTCGCCCTAGACGGCGCCTCCCCGGCGGCTGCCGGTGCCTTCCAGGCGCTCGACCAGCCCCTGGTTCTCATCGTCGACGGGGCTCATGACGAGGTCGAGGACCGGGCGGCCGACGATATCGTGTTCGTCCCGCTTCGCCCGAAAGAGCTGGCGATTCGTCTCGATCGCTTGCTCGCGAGGCGCTCCACCGAGAGCCTTCGGCGGCGCTACGCGAAGACCTTTGCATCGGTCACCTTGGGCGTCGTCGTGCTCGGCCCGGACTCGCGGATGGTGTTTGCGAATCCGCGCTCGTACGAGATTGTTGGACATCGTGAAGAGACGGTGACCGCCGACGACCTCGACAAGATCGTCGCGCCCGGCGACCTCCCGCTGATTCGGGACGCGCTCGCCAGCGGGCAGTATCCACAGGGCATGGACATTCATCTCATGCGACGAGACGGAACGCCGATCGTCTGCAGCTGCTCGTTCTCGAAACTGCGCGACGCCGAGGATCACACCGTCGTTGCCTTCGAGGACGTCACAGAACAGCGCAATACCGAGCGTGAGCTGCTCAAGACCATGCAGTTTCTCGAGTCGCTCATCGATGCGAGCGTCGACGCGATCGTCGCAACCGATGTGGACCGCCGCGTCGTCCTATTCAATCCGAGCGCCGAACGGATCTCTGCGCGTCACGTCGCAGACGTGATCGGGCAGGTGACGCTCGAGGACCTGCTCGGCACCGCATCGTCGGAGCTCGTGATGAAGCGTTTGCTCGACCCGGAGTACGGCGGCGAGGGACGGCTCGAGCCGACCATGCTCGACCTCATCGATGCGTATGGCGAGCCGATCCCCGTACGGCTGTCGGCGTCGGTCATTCACGAAGGCGGGAAGCCATCGGCGATCGTCCTCATCTTCGGAGACCTACGCGACCGGATCCGTGTCGAAGAGCGGCTCGCCGAGGCCCAGAAGAAGCTCGCATTCACCGAAAAGCAAGGGGTGCTGGCCGAGCTTGCCGGCACGGCGGCACACGAGCTCAACCAGCCGCTCACGTCGATGATGGCGTACGCCGAGCTCTTGCTGCGGCAGTCGGAGCCCGAATCTGCACCCGCCAAGGCCGCGAAGGTGCTGATGCGCGAAGCCGAGCGCATGGCGGACATCGTCCGCAAGATCGGCAAGATCACTCGCTATGAAACCACGGCCTACGTCGGTCACCAGAAGATCTTCGACTTGGACCGAGCCGCCGATGCAACCTCGGACCCGGGAGCGGAGAGCTGAGGATGGACGACCCCGCTCAGAAGAAACCCGACTCAGGACGCAACAGCCTCGAACCGAGGGTGTCGGCCGTGAAATCTATCGTGTCCAAGCGAAGGCGACACGGTGGTCCCGAGCTACCTGAGATACTCGCGTCGCTTCGAACCGCGCAGGAGCAGCTCGAGGGGTTCGCGACAGATGAGAAGGTGTTGCGCGAGCACGTGCATGCACTCGAGCGTCTGTACCCGAATCTACGTTTTGTCATGCGTCTGGCAGGATCGCCGGGCGCCCGAGCCCCCATCGTCCAAGCGGCCACGCATCACGTGCGGCCAGAGGCGATCGATGTCGTGTCGATCACGGAAGCGGGACTGCTGCGCGCGGGGTACGCGCCGCCCACGGCGCGGCCCGCGGGGATGACGCTTCGACGTACGTACGAGCCCGTTCTCGTCTCGGACGAATCATCCGACGCGGCCTTCTCCGACGGACTCGACGTCCCGCTCTCGATCGGCAACGAGGTGATCGGTGTGCTCGCAGCGGAGCTCGACCGAGGCGCCGAGCTCCCCCCGCGACTCGAAGATGCGCTCCTCGTCACGGCGAATCAGGCCAGCCAGTCGCTCGAATCGAGCCGTCTTCGGCGCGAAGCCCTTCACCTCCGCGATTATCTCGAGAAGCTCCTCGAACACGCGAATATCCCGGTTCTCGTGGTGGGCCGCGACCGCAGCATTCGCGTCGTGAGCCACGCGTTCGAGCGCATCACCGGGCTCCAGCGCGATCAGCTGAGCGCGCGCGACGTCCTTCAACTTGCGGGTCAAAGCGAGAGGGCGCGGGTGCTGTCCGCTTTCGTCAGCGCGATACGGGGTCGCGACGTCACGCCTTTCGAGCTGCGACTCCCGAGAGCCGGCGGCGGGCACGCTCGCCTTTCTTTCTCACTCGCGCCCATTCTCGATTCGGAAGGCCGCGCCGCCGGCGTCATCGCGATCGGCCAGGACCGCACCGAGCTTCGAGAGCTCGAGGGACAGGTCCTTCACGCCGAGCGCCTGGCGACGCTCGGTCAACTCGCCGCGGGCATCGTTCACGAGATCAACAATCCGCTCACGAGCATTTCGGTCTACAGCGAGTATCTGCTTGCCAAGCTGAAGCGCGGAGGCGCGGAGATCGCGGACCTCGAACGTGTCGAACGCATCTTGCAGAGCTCTGACCGCATCACGTCGTTCACGCGCAACCTGCTCACCTACGCGCGTCCGTCGAAAGAAGAAGCACAGCCGCTCGACGTCAACGCCGTCGTCGAGGAGGCGCTCGGGTTTTGCGACCATCTGATCCGCGAAGCGCGAATCACCCTGGAGCTAGATCTCTCGGACGGACTCCCGGAATGCAGCGGCGTGCCCGGTCAGCTGCACCAGGTGTTCGTCAACCTGATCACGAATGCATGCAACGCTGCGAAGGAGCACGGAGGCGACCTTCGCATTACGACGCGCCCGGTCGGTCGCGACCGAATCCAGATCCTCATGCAGGACAACGGCGTCGGCATCCCGGCCGAGGACCTCGAACGCGTGTTCGAGCCGTTCTTTTCGACCCGGCGTCGCGGCAAGGGAACCGGCCTCGGCCTCTCCATCGTCAACAGCATCGTCGAGCGTCATGGCGGCGACATCCACATCGAGAGCGAGCTCGGCCGTGGCACGAGCGTCTGCGTCACCCTTCCTAGCGCTGCTCCGTAAAACTACGTAATCACTAGACTTTTTAGTTTTTGCGGAATCAAACCGTTGCCTCGCCGGTTAGGAGCGCAATACGGAGGACATGTTGATGATTCGCACTTTGCTTCGGCAGCCCTGGACATATGCGGCTGCCGCCCTGATCGCCGTAACCGCACTTGGAACCGCCTCGGCCTCGCCGAAGCGCAACCAACAGGAAGACGACGCCCTCTCGCGGGCTGTCGCGTTCGAGTCTGCGCTGACCGGAGTCGCCGAACGCGTCTCACCCTCGGTGGTGAGCATTCAGGTGGAGGTGAACCGCCCCGCCAACAACGGGCTTCCATTCTTCTTTGGCGGACAGGGACGCGGCGGCATCGTCCGGGGTGGCGGCTCGGGCGTGATTCTTCGTTCGGACGGGTACGTTCTCACGAACAACCATGTCGTCGCCGAAGCTGCGCGGATCGACGTGAGCCTCGAGGACGGAAAGACCTATCCTGCGAAGCTCGTAGGCTCCGACAAGGCAAGTGACCTGGCCATGCTCAAGATCGAGGCTCGCGGCCTACCGCAGGCCTCGTTTGCGTCGTCGGAGGCGGCTCGGGTGGGCCAGTTCGTCATCGCGATCGGCTCACCTTTCGGCCTCGACTACACGGTGACCACCGGCGTGCTTAGCGCAAAGGGTCGCGGTGGAATCGGTGCGAACGAGATCGAGGACTACCTGCAAACCGACGCCAGCATCAACCCTGGCAACTCCGGCGGACCGCTGGTCGACCTTCAGGGCCGCGTGCTCGGAATCAACACGATGATCATCGGACGTGGCTCGGGAATCGGGTTCGCGATCCCCTCGGAAATAGCGCAGCGCGTCGCGGAGCAGCTCATCAAGAACGGCGAGGTTCGTCGCGCCTGGCTCGGGGTATCCTTCCAAGAGATCACGCCCGAGCTCGCGTCCCACTTCGGCGGTGACTTCGACGGCGGCGCATTGATCAACGGGGTCGTTCCCGAAGGGCCGGCGGACAAAGCGGGCCTTCGGCCGGGCGACGTGATCACAGAGGTCGATGGCGAAGACATCCGCGAAGGACATGACCTTCTTCGAAACGTCCTCCGACACGACGTCGGAGAGCGGCTCAGCCTGCGAGTGCTGCGCGGCAGCTCGACCAAGAAGATGACGGTCGTCGCAGGGGAGCGGCCAAACGACGGGAAGTCGAGGGCGCAAGAACCCGCGCCCGAAGCAAACGGCCTCCTCGGACTTTCGCTCGAGAACATCACGCCTCGGATGCGAGAGCGCTACCGCTACGAGGGCGAAGGCGAGGTGGTCATCGCCAACGTCGAAGCGGGGTCCGACGCCGACCGAGCCGGACTGATGCGCGGCGACATCATTCTCCAGGCCGACCGGAAGCCCGTTCGCAGCGTCGACGACGTGAGAGCCGCTCTGTCCGACGGCAAGGCGCTCTTCTACATCGAGCGCGAGTCGCAGCGATTCTTCAAGCCCATCGAGCAGACCGACTGAGGATCAGCGTGCGATCGTGATCTGGATGGCCGGCCCGCGCGCTTCGACGCGATAGGCGGGCTGCCGTCCAGGCACGAAGCGCACCGTCAGCTCGGAGAAGTCGCCTCGATTGAGAATACTCGCGTGCTCCACATCGGGGTGCGAAGCCGCGATCGGTCCGGCTCGTGATAGGGAAAGGCTCCCTGGAATCGTTACCGAGAAGCCGCCCTCTTCGACGATGCCGTCCATCACCGTGACGGGATTGCTCATGCGGAGCACGTGGACTTCGCCGCCGGGCACGGAGTCCGCCCCGAACGCTTCGCCTTGGACCGGCTTCGGAGGGAGCGGCACCAACTGTTCGACGACCGGCTCCGCTTCCACGGGAGCCGCGACGGGTTCAGCGACTGCGACCTCCGATGACGCCTCCGGTGCCGGCTCGACCTCTTCGCTCGACGCCTCTTCGATGGAGCCCGTGCTGCTGGCCGCCGCCCACAGATAGATGCCCCAGCCAGCGCTTACGATGCCCGCCACCATCCCGACGAGGATGAGGATTCGTCGTCCACTTCGGCGGGTGTTCTTCAGGTGCGCACGGGCCGCCTGGCTTCGAGGGACCTGCTTTCGGCGCGGCTTGTCTTCGAGTCGATCGCGGAGCGCGGCCACGAACCGTCCAATGAGCGCGAAGAGCTCTTTGAACTTGGTTCCAGCCGTTGGAACCAGACCTTCGGTCACCGCGGATCGAGCGCTCCCCGCGGTGCTTGCAAGCTGACCGGCGGCAGAACGCGCATAGTCACGAATACGCAGGGTGAGCGGGTCGCTCGTCGGTTCGGCGCTCTTGTCGTAGCGAACGACCTGCGGCGTGTCGTGAATGCGCTCTTCGGACGGTCGGCTTGCCCGAACGACGGGCGGCTCGTCCGGCATGGTATCGCGCGTGATGTTGTCGATGCCTGACTCGCGCTCCCCCGGCACCTCGGAGTATCCGATGCTTAGAACGAGACGAGGGGTCTCCTCGTCCATCCGAAGCTCGACCGCTTCGAGATGGCCTCGACGGCCCGTGGTCTCGTTGGTCAGCGTGTTTCCGATTGCGAGAAACGGAAGGGGCTGCTCGACCGTGAGGGAGTCGTGGGTCTCTGCACCAAGCTCCGCGACGATGGCCGAGTCGATTCCGTCGAGCTGCAGTCGAACGGTGGGCGCCTTGGCGGATGATCGCCCCCATCGCTGAATCAACGCTTCGATGCGAAGCTGGTCATCCGGGGAAAGGTGAGTGAACCGAATCCCGAACTCGCCCGCGTGCTCACCGCTGTCGTGCGCCCACACGACGCGACCGATCATCTCGATGGCCTCACCCCCTGTCGGGCTGTCGAGCTGACAGCGAAGCGTCGAACCGACACGAGGTAGAACCGACGCTCGCATCGAGAGCCCACCCGCACCTACATTGATGCCGTCGGCCTCGAAGCTCTGGTGAAAGCCCTCCGGGTGGAGCTTGATCAAGACCTCGTCGAGCGGCACGCGAGGGGGCCGAGGCGCTTGATAGTAACCAGTCGAAGTATCCATCCAACTCTCCCGATCGCGCGTGACGAACCGCGCCCTTTGGAGTGGTGCCAAAGCTCGCCTGCACGGGCCACTTTTCTGCAACCCACTTCCTTGACCCACTCGAAGCGCGGCAGCAGTCTTGGCCCGCTTCGATGGGCGTCCGGATCAAGGTGCAATCGCTGTGGCCTGGGGCAGAGGCATCGACCTACACCTACGAGTTCGCCCAATCTCGCGTGGTGATCGGACGTTCGCGGAGTGCGGATGTTCAGCTCCCTCATTCCGCGGTGAGTGGGACTCACGCGAGTATCCGGACCGAGGGCGCGGGCTACGCCCTCCTCGACGAAGGCTCGACCAACGGAACGCGCGTCAACGACGCGCCGCTCGTCCCGGGACGTGCGAAAACCTTGCGGCCGAATGACACGATCGACCTCGGCGGCTACCGAATGACGGTGGAGCTCGGCGTGCCAGTCGCCCAGACGATGTCGGCGCGACTCGCGGCGGACTTCGCGAAGCAGATGCTCGAAGAGCGGGTCGGGATAGAGCCTTCACAGGACCTGGATGCGCAGCTCCGGGACATCCAAGCCGGGGGCGACGAGCGCGTGGAGCTCCTGCCGATCCAGAGGCTTACCCCGAGCGTGCCACCTAGCGCCCGGGAATCGCGCCCCTCGCGAGCGCGAGTCTCGAGTCCGGAAGCCGCCTCGAACGGAGGCCCCGCACCAAAGCTCGCGCGGAGCGAAGTCGCCGTGTACGCGCTGGCAGCCCTCGTGGTCGCGGCCAGCGTCATTGCCATGGCGCTGCTGCTGCGGCCCTAGGCGTTTCGAAGGTAGATCAGACGCAGGCCCTCGAGGGTGAGGTATTCATCGACCTCCTCGATGGTCTCGCTATCGGGCTCGATCAACGACGCGAGGCCGCCGGTGCCAATGACCGAGACCTCTTCGCCCATTTCGCTCGCGAGGCGCCGAACCAACCCGTCGACCAACCCCACGTAGCCGAATACGATGCCGGCCTGCATCGAATGAACCGTGTTGCGACCGATGGCGCGAGGCGGGCGAGCGATTTCGCTTCGAGGCAAACGGGCCGCGCGGCTAAAGAGGGCACTTGCGCTGATCTGCATTCCGGGTGCGATCGCACCACCGAGGTACTCGCCCTTCTCCGAGATGCAGTCGAAGGTGGTCGCGGTGCCGAAGTCGACGACGATGGCAGAACCCTGAACTCGCTCGTAGGCCGCGACGGCGTTCACGATGCGGTCGGCTCCGACCTCGCGCGGATTCTCGTAGAGGACCGGCATCCCGGTTTTGATGCCTGGACCGACCACCATGATCTCGTGATCGAATGCGCGGTCGACGGCATCGATGATCGTGTCGTTGAACGACGGGACGACCGACGCGAGGATGCTGGCACGGATGTCGGTCCGCCGAACGCCCGCCAGCTCGAGAAGGTTCAGCAGAAGGACGTGATATTCGTCGCTGGTTCGACCCTTGGCGGTCTCCACGCGGAAGTCGTGTACGAGGCGATCTCCGTCGTAGAGACCGAGCACCGTATGGGTGTTCCCGACGTCGACGACGAGGAGCATCTACCGGGGCCGAAGGGACAGGGTCTGCTCCAGCAGCTCACCGAAGGTGCTGGGCCTCGGAAACTCCGGCGGCTCCGTCGCGACGACGACCCCCCCGGCGCTCGGTGACATGCTCTGAGGGCGAATCGCCTCGGGGCCCGAGCTGGGGGCAGAGCGCATCGAGCCGGAAGAGGCCCGCTTAGCGCGAGCCTCCGGACTCGACGAGAGTCTCTCGACGCGGGGAGGCTGAGACGAATAGCGGGTCGGACTGTCGATGCCAGGCGTCGTCGGTGGTTCAGGGAGCGGATCGGGTGCAGCCTGGGTCGGCATGCCGCTCGACACCGGCGCGACCTGCCGAGCGACAGGTGGCGAGCTCGGCGCCGCCGCGGCTGCGGCAGTCGTTCCGGATGCCGTTCGGATGCGCTCGACGGCGTCTCCTGCACGTGTGATTCGCTCTTCCGGCCGCTTGGCGCGGACTTTGTCGAGCAGTGATCGAAGTCGGTCTTCGCGATCGCTCATGACGCCCTCTTCGTGTCGAGCATACCTACGATGGCGGCAAGATCTGCCCCATCCTTGTACCAACCCCAAACGGTTTCCGCGACCTCGAAGTCGACCATGATGAACTTCGAGTCGCCCGTCGGAACGCAGGATACCTGCCGCTGCGAAATCTCAGAAAACATGCCGCCCAGCAACGCCGCGGCCCCAAGCTCGTCTTCGTCGAGCTCGGGCTTGTCGCGCAGAGCGACGACGAGCGCTGCACCCCATCGCTCGAAACCAACTCCGCCCCACCCAAAGAGCGCCGTGACCGCGGAGGTGTGCCCGAGAATGACCTCTGGTGTGAGCACCGAAGCAGGTCGGTCGAGCCCGCTGAGCACCTGCTCCCCGAGAAGCTCGCCCAATCGCCGAAGAGGGGTGAGATCGCCATCACGTGCCGCCGCTTCGACGAGCGCGGACAGGACGCCCTCGCTGAGCATTACAACGCGCTCTCCGCCGCGGGTACGAACGGTGCCGCCCTTCAGATTGAACTCGTAGAAGCCGCTAGGATCAAAACGGCCGTCGTGCATACGTCCCCCTCCTGCGTGGATGTAGAAGGTATAGGCCGATCGTGTCAAATGCATTAGGTGAAATCAATTCTGGTTTGCATCGCCCTCGCCGCAGCGTTGCAGACGCAAACCGCCCGCGCAGAGGGCGATCTGCTCGGAGCCGACGGAATCGCCGAGGCGATCGTCTCGATGACGTCCCGGATCTGGACCGGGCCGAGGACCCCCGCCCCCGTTGAGATGGCACGACCGCGCTCCGCATCGTCGACGATGCGATCGCCCCGTGCGCTCGTGTCCGTGCACGCCGATCCCTCGGTGGACCGGGACGCGATGAAGCGCACTCTGACCGCGCTCGAGTCCGCGCGGGGAAGACTGAGCGCGCTGGGATGGCCCACACCTTTTAGCGACGGGGACCTCGGTGGCGACGCCGGCGTCGACCTCTACCTGACGTCGGAGCTCGCCCCGGGCGCCTACGTCGACGAGCTCGTTCCGTGGTCCTACCTCGACGGCGCCTCGACGTTCGTCGTGATGGACCCCGCAACCCCGAGCGAGTGGGTCGACGCGTGCGTGATCGAGGCCTACGCCGACGGCGTCCTCCTCGGCGCGGACCCGGCCGAGTCAGCCGCGTGGCGTCGTGCGACCGCCGCATGGCTCGCGTGGGAGCTGACCGGACGCTTCGGCTGTGACGATGCCGTACACGAGCAACAGGCGGAGCCGTTTCGTTCTTGGATCGCCAACGGTGCCGACGGCGGCGCGGGTGGAGCCATGCTGCTCGCATACCTCTCCGCGCGACACGCGGACGGCTCGCCCGAGTTCGTGCGCGACGTTTGGGACCTCGCACGACAGCGTACATGGGAAGGCGTCGGACTGCGTGCGGAGCCGGACGTCTGGTCTGCGTTCGACGCGGCGATCGGCTTGTCCGGCGATTCGCTGCTCGACAACGTCGTCGATCTCGGCGTGGCACGCTGGTTCATCGGTCGAACCGCCGACGTGGATCCGGCGCTTCGGGGCCTCGACGCCGACGCGACGGCGCCTGTCACGCGCACGATGACTCGGCTCCCGACGCGGGTGAGCGCTCCGGTGCCTCTCGAGCCAGGCGGAAGCGGCTACGTCGTCATGGGCCGCTCGGTGTGGGGGGACCTTCGTCGCCTGAGAGCCTGGTTTCGCGGGGAATATGGGGTGCGCTGGTCGTTCGCGGCCGTTCAGGTCGATGAGACGGGCCACGAGCTCGGACGGATGGTCGCGCCCTCGACCTCGGTGACTCCCGAAGCGTTCCTTCCGATCCAGCTCGACGACGACACCGCGCAGCTCGTCTTCGTGGTCACGCATCTCGGGAACGACCTGCTCGATGCCGACGAGCCGATCACGACGGAGCGCTCGTTCGAAATCGTCGTCGATCGCGCCGACTAGTTCTTGCGGGGTCGACGACGTCGGCGCCTGCGTCGAGGTCGCGATTCGGAATCGTAGAAAGCGTCGCTCGGATCCTGAGCCCACTTGGGAAGCTCTTCCCCACGCGCGGTCTTGTCCAACGCGAATAGCGTGGCGGCGTCCGCGAAGTACTCGCGGCGAACGATGGACTGGATTCGGCCCGTCCTCAGCCGACGCTGGGCCATGACCAAGAGTCGAATCCGATCCTTGAGTCGGCGCGGCAGCGAGAGTCGCAGCGAAAGCTCTCGGATGAACTCTTCGTACGCCACGGGAACGTCTCGAGCGCCCTCGATGGCTTCGTCGATCGGGCCAAGAAGAAGCGCGGCGAGGAGCACTGCATCGCTCGGCAGCCGATCTTCGGCGGCAAGCGCATCGACCGCCTGAAGACGCCCAAACGTCAGCTCGGCGCCCACGAGCTCGTCGTCGAGAAACGACGCCACTTCCGGAAGCACTTCACTAAGTACACCGACGTCCCAGGCAAGGAACGCGGAACGATGCGCGGCTCCTCCCCGGAGGAAACGGAGCAACTCTTCGAGGACGCGCGGGGCGGCGGCACGACGCAAATCTCCGCGATATCGCACCATCGCGTCGTAGACCTCAGGGTCGAGCCCCATGTCGAGTCGAGCGCTGAACTTGATCGCCCGAAGGATGCGCACGGGGTCCTCGCGAAAACGCACGTTGGGGTCACCGATGGTACGGAGCAGATGCTCTTCGAGATCGGCAACGCCGCCTACGAAATCGATGACCTCACCCCGTTCGAGGTCGTAGAAGAGCCCGTTGATGGTGAAGTCACGCCGAATCGAATCCTCGTGCGGCTCCCCGAAGACGTTGTCGTTCGTGATGAGAAGATCGGCGTCGTCCCCCTCGGCGTGCACGTTCTGGGCTGGGATCAGCCGAACCGGCTCCGGGCCGGCGCAGAGGGGAATCTCCTTCGCGAGCTTCGGCTTGATGATCTCGTAGTGCTGCGCCGGGTCTCGACGGAACGTCGCAACCTCGATGACCTTCCCGCCGGCGAACAAGACGTGAGCCAGGCGAAAGCGACGGCCGATCACTCGGCAGTTTCGAAAGAGGTCCCGCACCTCGTACGGGCGCGCGCTGGTAGCGAGATCGAAGTCTTTTGGCTTTCGACCAAGCATTAGGTCGCGCACGCCTCCACCGACCAAGTAGGCGGTGTGGCCGTGGCGGGTCAAACGTCGGATCACCTTGGCCGCGTCGGGATCGACGAGGCGGCGCGGAATCTCATGTGCATATACGACCGGTTCCGGCGGGTCGTCCGCAAGCAGGGCTCGCGAATCGTCCTCCGGTTGACCGAAGTCGGAATCAATAACTCGGGTCATCGAATACCAAGGGCCCCGGTTCGTGACAGCAAAAAGGCTGTGGAATGAAGGTAGGGGCCGAGAAGTTGTGGCCGAGTCTTAGCAACAAGGGCTCCTGACGGCAATGTAAGACCGATGCTACCGTCCCCCAACAAAATGGGCGAGCTCGAAACGACGGCGGGGCATGTGATCGTGTGTGGATTCGACGGAACCACGCTTCCTCCCCGTATCGAACGGTGGCTCGAGCGCGATTCGGTAGCAGGGCTGATCCTTTTCAAGCGGAACATCGAGAGTATCGAACAGGCGAAGTCGCTCCTCGATCGATGCGCGGCGATCGCCGGAAGCTCGCTTCCGCCCTTGCTCTCAGTCGACCAGGAGGGAGGTCGCGTCGCTCGCCTTCGTGAACCTGTGCTTCCGCTGCCGCCGATGCGCTTGCTTGCAAAGCTAGACGACGTAGCGCTGACCATGGAAGCCGGGGAGGCCCTCGGTCGACAGCTCCGCGCCATCGGTTTCAACCTGGACTTCGCGCCAGTCCTCGACGTCGATACCAATCCGCAAAACCCCGTCATCGGAGACCGTTCTTTCGGAGCCGATCCGGAAGAGGTCGTTCGACACGCGCTTGCGTTTGCAGAAGGCCTGCACCGAGGCGGCGTTCTCTCGTGTGGCAAACACTTTCCTGGGCATGGGGACACCGACCTCGATAGTCACCTCGCACTTCCCCGCCTCCGACATGCACGCGATCGACTCGATGCCGTCGAGCTTCTGCCATTCCGCGCCGCGGTGGGCGCCCTCCCCTCGCTGATGACGGCGCACGTCGTGTTCGAAGGCCTCGACCCAGATGTTCCTGCCACGATGTCAGAGCGCGCAATTCAAGACCTGCTTCGAAACGAGATCGGTTACCAGGGCGCGGTGTTCTCGGACGACTTGGAGATGAAGGCGGTCAGCGACCGCTACTCGATCGAAGAGGCAGGGGTCCGCGCCATCGCAGCCGGCTGCGATCTGCTCTTGGTGTGCTCGGACGTCGACGCGGCTGAGCGCCTTCGAGAGCGCCTCGTTCGCGAGGCCGCGTCGAGCGAGACCTTCCGCAGGCGCCTCTTGGAAGCCCGCGGGAGAGCGGATTCACTTCGCGAGCGAGCCGCTCAGCTGGGCGCTCCCGCGACTCTCGAAAACGCGCTACACCATCCGCAGGCGCGCGCCGTGGAGGCTCGGCTCGCGCAGTTTGCATGACTACGATTCACGGTGACACCAGCGGGCTGAGTCCATCCGAAACCAAGGCGCTTCAACGCATCTATCGGCGACGGGTGCCGCTCGAGCGATTGACGACCCCCGAGCTGACGCGAGCCTTGGTCGCCGTATCTCACGCGACCGGTCGTCAGGTCGGCGTTCTGGTCGATCGCGGCGGCCGGGTCGACCACGTGATCCTCGGAGACGCGTCCAAGCTCATGCTCCCCGACGTCGGACGTCTTCGCGCAGGTGCGGGTCGACTCCGCGGTCTACGCCTCATTCACACCCATTTGCGAAACGAGCCGCTCAGCCGCGACGACCTCGTCGACCTGACGCGCCTCAGACTCGACATGGTGGTCGCGATCTGTCTCGCGCCGGGCGAAGAGCGAGCCCTCTGCGTCTACTACGGGCACAACTTTCCTTCGCCGGAGGAGACCAACGAACCGCCCTTTCGCACCTTCGGTCCGATCCCTTACGCCAAGGCAAACGACAGCCCCGCCGAAATCATCGCGACTCTGGAACAGGAGTTCGCACGTGCCGCCCGGGCGCGCGGCGTGTCGGCCAAAGACGGGCGCGCGATCCTGATCCACGTTTCCGACAAACGAAACGCTGGGAAAGCGGAAGACTCCCTTCGCGAGCTGGATGAGCTCGCACGAACCGCCGGCGTCGACGTCGTCGACCGCATCCTTCAGGTGCGCGACCGCGTCGACCCGCGATACGCACTCGGGCGTGGCAAGCTCGAAGACGTCGTGATTCGCGCGATGCAGCTCGACGCCGAAACGCTGATCTTCGATCAGAACCTGCGTCCCGCTCAGGCAAGCAACATCGCGCGAATGACGGATCTCAAGGTCATCGACCGAACGCAGCTGATCTTGGACATCTTCGCCCAGCACGCGGACAGCAGCGACGGTAAGCTGCAGGTCGAGCTGGCGCAGATGCGATACCTCCTGCCGCGCCTCGGTCAGCGAGACGACGCCCTTTCGCGTCTCACCGGCGGGATCGGTGGACGCGGCCCGGGTGAAACCAAGCTCGAGGTTGGTCGCCGGCGCGCGCGGGAACGCGTCACCCGCCTCCAATCGCAGCTCAAGCGGCTCGGTCGGCAGAGGGAGCAGCGCCGCTCACGCCGCAAACGGAGCGGCACGCCCACCATCGCCATCGTCGGCTACACCAACGCGGGCAAGAGCACGCTGCTCAACGCACTCACCGGAAGCGACGTCATCGCCGAAGACAAACTGTTCGCGACGCTCGATACGCGGTCGCGAGCCCTGAGACTGCCGTCGGGGCGCGATGCGATCGCCACCGACACGGTCGGTTTCATCCGTGAGCTCCCGAAGGACCTTTTCGCGGCTTTTCGCGCGACGTTCGACGAAACACAGGACGCGGATCTGTTGCTGCACGTGATCGATGCATCCGACCCCTGCAGAAGCGAGCACGTCGAAACCACGGAAAAGCTCTTGGTCGACCTCGGACTCGAGCGAATCCCGCGGATTCTCGTCTACAACAAGTGCGACCAACTCGAGGCGCCGCAGCCGACCCTCGCCAACCGCGGGGTTCCGATCAGCGCCCTCGACCCGAAGACGCTCGGACCGCTGCTCGCCGCGATCGACGACCGACTCGAGGTGTCCCACCCGCTCCTGAGCGAGCCGGAACCTACTTCTTCACCACCGGCTTGATGCCGACCTTGCCGTCTTTGACGACCACTTTGAAGTCGATCGCTTTGCCTTTGTGCTTGCGATCGAGCTTGGGGACCATCTTCTTCAGGCTCTTGGCGACGGTCTCGTAGTCGATGCGGTCGGTGCGCTCGTTGTTCTTGCGCTTGGCGTCGACGTAGCTGTCGTAGATCTGCTTCATTCGTACTTCGCCCGGCCCTCTCACACGAGGCGCGATCGGAGGTGGGGTTTTTCGCGCTGGCGTGTTCGCGGGGCCCGGACGGTCTCGACGATTGGAGACCGGCCTTCTCGATCGAGGCTTTCCAAACGTCGCCGACGGTGGCTCGGAGCCATGCGTGGCAGGCGAAGCGGTGGGAGGAGGCGGTCGATGCGAGAGATTCGATTCGTCGAGACCGAGACCGTTGCCGGCCTTGCCGGGCTTCGGCGCCTTCAAGAGTTGGTCGACACTCTCGCTCGCCTGCTCGATCAGCTGGTCGAGATCGTCGCTCCCGTTCGGATCGAGCTCGACGGGGCCACTGCTCCGCCGGGTCCGCTCCTGGTGACGCTCCGCGCGGATGGCCTCGCGTCGTCGACGCGCTCGAAGAAGATCGCGGCGGTAGGTGCCCTCTTCGATCTGTCGGCCGATGCGACGCCAGTAGGTCTGCATCGTCGTGTAACGCTGGATGAGCGTTTGAAGCCGAAACCGGAGGGCGGTGTTTCGAGGCTGCTCCTTGCGAAGCGCGTGCATCGAACGCTCGAGCTGCTTTCTCGGGATCAGCGGTTCGGTTCGCTCGATGCCTTGAAACCACTGCTCGTAGAGGTGCTTGAGCCGGGAGAGCTGTACCTCCACGTCGGACAACATGATTTCGAATTCCTTAGGCGTCATGGCGCAGCGTCACCGAAGTGTGACCTTCAAATTGTCGAACACTCGGCCGGAATGCCAGTTAACGACCTCAGGCCGGGTCCGTACAGCCGTCCTCGTCGACATCCCGTCCTTCGATCGCCTCTTCATTCGGGCATTTGTCGTCCACGTCGGGGATGAAGTCGTTGTCGTTGTCCGGATCCATGCAGCCGTCCTCATCTTCGAACCCGTCGAGGTCCTCAGGGAGCCGCGGGCATTCGTCACGGTCGTCGGGAATGCCGTCCCCGTCGAGGTCGTCGGTCTGCGGCGACCACGACATGCCTACGATCGCGCGAAGCCGTGGCTGGCCCAGCCCGCGGACGAAACCACCGCCGAACGCCGCGGTCAGAGTGATGTCGTGAGTCGTCCAGCGAATGCCGATGTCGCCCTCGAGCGTGTTCGTCATGCGCCCACGAAACGTCGACGTGCCTCGCAGCTCGAGTAGGCCGTAGAGGTCTTTGGTCTTTGGGATCGGCGGCTTGATCGAAGCGCCGTACATGATCTCTTGGCCCAGGGTGTCCCGCCCGAACGTTCGATTGTTGACGCGGTAGCGCCATCCGAGCATCGCACCTGCACCCGTGCCGAGCAGGTGGAAGTCGGCAAGCAGCTGCGCGTCGAACGTGAACTGACCCTCGCTCGCGTAGAGACCTTCGTTGCCAACCGGAATCGGTACGGTGAACAGGAGTCCGAGGCCGGGACCGTCCGGTTTGTTTTGAGTCTCTTCGGTGGGCTTGCCGAAGAACCGAATCTTGGTGGTGAAGCGCGGGTCTTCGAGGGCGAAGCCGGTGAACGACGTGCGTCCATCGATCGGACGGATCGACTCCCCCGTTTGGTAGAAGACGAGGGGCACCTCGAGCGCGAGAGACCAGCGTCCAAAAAGGCCGACCTCGGCGAAGATGTCACCCGTCATTCGGTGATCGATGATCTGGTCGACCACGCCGTCGTCATAGACGATGCGAAGCGGGCGGTTCGAGTACCACGTGAAAAACCCGAGGTTCCATCGGCCGTGCCCCGGTGTACCGCTTCCGTTGATGCCGAGGAACCCAAAGCGATCGAGCGCCGGGCGGAACCGCTCGGTGTTGATGCCTTGTGCGGATGCAGATGCCCCCACACTCACGACCGCCAACACGACCCACAGGCACGCGAGCTTCTTCTTCACGGCTGACTCGTTCCGAGCAGGTGCGATTCGTGGACGTTCTTCAACGCCGCGAGCATGCTCTGGCGGACCTTCGGGACACGCTCCTCGATGTCGTCGAGCATTCGTTTGACCTCTTGTCGCCAGAGGTTTTCCTGCGACCCGCAGAGGTTGCAGGGGATGATCGGAAAATCGAGCTCAGACGCGTACGCGGCGATGTCTTGCTCCGACGAATAGAGAAGCGGGCGGATGACGGTATTGCGACCGTCGTCGCTCCGAAGCTTCGCCGGCATCGCGCTCAGTGACCCGTTGAACATCATGTTCAGCATCAGCGTTTCGATCGCATCGTCTCGATGGTGCCCGAGTGCGATCTTGTCGCACTCTAGGCGCTCGGCGGCATTGTATAGAATTCCCCGGCGAAGCCGAGAGCACATGCTGCAGTAGGTCTTGCCCTCGGGGATGCGGTTGGTCACGAGCTGGTACGTGTCCTCCCGAAGAACGTGGTGCGTGTAGCCGTGTTCTTCGAGCCAGGATTCGAGCGCCGTTCCGTCGTATCCCGGTTGCCCCTGATCGAGATGCACCGCCACGAGCTCGAAAGGAACCGGCGCTCGCCGTCGTGCGCGTTCGAGAAGATGCAAAAGAGTGTAGCTGTCTTTGCCGCCGCTGATGGCAACCATGACGCGGTCGCCGGGTGAAATCAGATCGAAGTCGGAGATGCAGCGCCCCATCTCATGGGCGAGCCGCTTCTCGAGCGTGGCGTGCGTCACGGCGGTGTCGGATTTGGGCGAAGAGGGCGCGGCAACCATGGGAGTCACTCGGTGCGACGCAGTGTGACGGCGCGCGCGTGCGCCTCCAGCCCCTCGAGGCGGGCGAGCCGCTCGAGGAGATCGGCCTGCTCCGTGATCGCGGAGGAAGAGTATCGAATGAGCGACGAGCGCACGACGAAATCATACACGCCGAGCGGCGACGCGAAGCGGACCGCGCCACCCGTCGGCAACACGTGGCTCGGTCCCGCGGCGTAGTCGCCGGCCGCCTCGGGGGTGTGATAGCCGAGGAAGATGGCCCCGGCGGCGCCGATTCGAGGGAGGAGCGCGTCCGGGTCGGCGATCGACAGGCTCAGGTGCTCCGCCGCGAGGACGGTGGCCGCCCTTGCCGCCTCATCGAGGTCGCCGACGACGAAGCAGTACCCGTTGTTGCGTACGGCCTCGCCCGCGATCGCTTTGCGGGGCAGCACGTCGAGCTGACGCTCCACGGCCCGGGCGACGGCGTCCGCCTGCGCTCGACTCAGCGTCACGAGCAGCGGATACGCGGCCTCGTCGTGTTCCGCCTGCGAGAGCAGGTCGGCCGCGACGATTTCGGGATCGGCGTCGTCGTCTGCCACGACCAGGATCTCACTCGGCCCGGCGATCGAGTCGATGTCGACCGCGCCAAAGACGAGACGCTTGGCGCACGCGACGTAGATGTTCCCCGGGCCGACCACTTTGTCGACCTGCGCGACCGACTCCGTGCCGTACGCGACCGCCGCAATCCCCTGTGCGCCCCCCGCATCGACCACCTCGGTCACCCCGGCGACCTCGGCAGCGGCGAGAATCTCAGGGGTCGGGTGGGGGGTGACGAGCACGATGCGCTTCACGCCCGCGACGGTGGCGGGAACCGCCGTCATCAACACGGTCGAGGGGTAGCGCGCCTTCCCTCCTGGCGCGTAGACCGCGGCGGCCGACACCGCCTGGACGCGCTGGCCAAGCTCGATGCCCTCCTCCTCGTACCGGAAACCAGGCTCTCGCTGATGCTCGTGATAGCGACGAATCCGTTCCGCGGCGGCCTCGAGCGCAGCGCGAGTGGTGGCGTCCACCGACTTGGCGGACTCGAGCCACGCTTCACGCGGCAAGACGAGCGATTCGGGCCGACGGCCGTCGAAACGCTCGCTGTACTCGAGAACCGCCTCGTCGCCGCGCTGGCGGACCGCGTCGAGAATCGCGCGCACCTCGGGCTCGACGCGGGCGAGATCGTCGTCTCCACGGTGGCTCAGCGAGCGCAGCGTGTCTTCGTAACGCGCGTCGCCCCGTTCGTAGATCCTGAGCATTTCGGTGGTTCTAGCCGTCCACTCCGAAGGGTCAACCGAGCAACCTTGCCCTTTTGGGCGGAAAGTGCTCCAACTGCGCGGTCATGAACGTGCGCCTGCACAATACCCTCACCGGGCAGAAAGAACCCTTCGAGCCTGCCGAGCCGGGACACGCGCGCGTCTACGTCTGCGGCCCGACCGTGTACGACTATGCGCATCTCGGACACGCGCGCTGCTACGTGGTGTACGACGTGCTGGTTCGGCATCTGCGCGAGAACGGGCTCGACGTCACGTACGTCCGCAACATCACCGACGTAGACGACAAGATCCTCAAGCGGGCGGCGGAGGTGGGCGACGACCCCACCGACCTGGCGGCGCGATTCGCCGACGCGTACGCCGAAGACATGCATCGCTTGGGCAATCTCGACCCCGACGTCGAGCCGCGCGTCAGCACTCACCTCGACGACATCTTCGCACTCGTGCAGCGGCTGATCGACGGCGGACACGCCTATGTTTCCGAGGGCGACGTCTACTTTTCCGTCGAGTCGTTTCCGGAGTACGGCAAGCTGAGCCATCGCGACCTCGAGCAGATGAAACTCGGGGCCAGCGAACGCCTCGACGAAGCCCAAACGGCGCGAAAACGGCATCCCGCGGACTTTGCACTTTGGAAATCGAGCGACGCCGACGACTGGGGGTGGGACAGCCCGTGGGGCAAAGGACGCCCCGGGTGGCACATCGAGTGCTCGGCGATGTCGATGAAACACCTCGGCGAGACGCTCGACCTTCACGGCGGCGGCCTCGACCTCGTGTTCCCTCATCACGAGAACGAAATCGCACAAAGCGAAGCCGCGACCGGACGTCCGTTTTCACGCTGCTGGATGCACAATGGCTTCGTCGAAGTCGACAAAGAAAAGATGAGCAAGAGCCTCGGGAACTTCTTCACCGCGCGCGACTTGTTCGAGCGCGTGGAGCCCGAAGCGATCCGCTACTTCATGATGACCGTGCACTACCGCGCGCCGCTCAACCTCGACTGGACGCTCGACGACGCTGGCAACGTGACGGGTTTTCCGCAGTTCGAGGAAGCCGAGCGTCGCGTCGCGTACGTCTACAAGACGAAGCAGCGTCTCGCCGACCTTCCGGAGAACCGCATCGTCGACGGAGACGCAAAGGCGCCTGCCGAGCTCGATGGGTTTGCCGACGCCTTGCGGTCCGCACTCGACGACGACCTCAACATGCCGGTCGCTCTCGCGAAGCTCGCCGACTTCCTCAAGAGCGTAAACGAGCTCTGCGACCAGGCGCTGCGAAAGAAAGGCAAAGCCTTGCGGTCCGCCGTCGAGGCCGCCGAGCGAGGGTTCACCGCGCTCGGGAACGAGCTCGGCATCGGATCCCAGGACCCTTCCGCGGTGCTACTTCGAATCCGCGACCGCCGAGCCGCGGAGAGAGGACTCGAAGCGGCCTGGGTCGAGAAACGCATCGCCGCCCGCTCCGAGGCTCGGGCTGCCAAGGACTTCGCCGAGGCCGACCGCATCCGAGACGAGCTCACCGGTCGGGGGGTCGAATTGCTCGATCGCGCCGACGGTACGGGGTGGACGATCGCCGACTGATGATTTTTTCAGTTGTTCGCCGCTGAATACTGGTAATTACAGAGAACCTAGGGCTTCCCAAATTTGCGAATTGGCCCGAATATGTCACTCCCATTGTCGATGTGGCACCCTGTAATTCCTTGGAGCATCGAGCTTTGACATCGTCTGTCCCAAAGCCGCTCGCGGAGGGCACGCTCAGCGCCACTCCGTTCGCGCATGTGCTCCTGTCCATCCAGAAACGGGGACTCTCTGGCACTCTCGCGATCTGGCCGGAGGACGACCGGCCGGGGCAAGACCGCATTCTGTTCCGCTCCGGTGCGCCCGCGGCGGGTCGCTTTCTCGACCCAGCGGCCGACTTCGAGCGCGCCCTGCTCCACGTATTTCCACGTCACCAAGGCCCCTACGCGTTTTACGAGGCGGACCTGATCGGCGACGCAAAGGGCGTACTCCGCGGTCAGGTCGACTCCCTCTCCCTCATTGCGACGGCGATGCGAGCGCACGTTCCGAAGGACGCGATGACGCGCGTCATCAAGAAGCTCGGCCTCGAACGGCAGCGCATCAAGAAGGGCGCGCCGCTCGTCCGACTTCAGCTTCAGTCGAACGAAATGGCCTTCATCGAGCTCATGCGCGCGGGGCCCGCGACCGCGCCGGTGCTCACGGAACAGTTTGGCGACCCGAAGCTCGCGCAGCGCATGCTCTACCTCCTGGCGATCACGGGATGCCTCGAGGTGTACCGGCCCGTCTCGCAGCAAAAGCTCAAAGCCGTCTCGTCGACGGACAGCATGCGAAAGTCCACCCCGCCGCATCGACCCTCGCGCCCGTCCGGCACGATGCACCCACCCGGCCGACGCCCTTCGTCGCGCCCCGGAAGCCGCGATTCCCATCTTCCCGGAGGCGACTCCGTGCTTCCGACGTCGGTTAGCAACCTGCCTATGGGAAAGACGCTTTCCGGCGAAATCGTCGCGCCGCGTGAGTTGCCGCCGCCAGCGCCCCGCGGTCTGTCGGATGAGCACACGAAGCGCTGGGAGGAAACGTCGCGCGTGCTCAGCATGATGGACCGTCAGAACTACTTCGAGATGCTCGGCGTAAGGGAGTCCGCAGGAGCGAGCGACATTCGCAGCAAGTACATGAGCCTCGCGAAGAAGTGGCATCCGGACAAACTGCCCCAAGAGCTCGACGAGCTTCGACCGTGGGTCGAAGAGGTGTTCCACATGCTTACGCTCGCGAACGACACCGTCAGCGACGAGAAGAAACGGGCCGAGTACCAAAAGACCGTCATGCAGGGCGGCGGAACACCCGAGTCCGAGCGGAAGCTCAACGTGATGGTCGAAGCGGCGATCAACTTCCAGAAAGTCGACACCCTCGTGAAACGACGCCGCTACGAAGAGGCGATCGACATTTGCGACGGTGCGATGGCCGTCGTGCGGAAGGAAGCCGACTACCCCGCCATGAAGGCGTGGATCCTGCTGCTCCGGGACGGCGTCGAGAACGAAGATATCGCAGACGAGATTCGCGCCTTGCTGAAGACGACGTTCAAGCTCAACCCGGACCACGTGCACGGGCACTTCACGCGCGCTCACTTCTTGAAGCGGATGGGCGATCACGAGAAGGCCCACAAGCACTTCAAGAAGGTCGTGAACCTCGACCCGAAGAACCTCGAAGCGCTGCGCGAGGTTCGTGTGGGCGAGATGCGAAAGTCGCGCGGCCGCAGCAGCTCGCCTCCGCCGCGTCCGGGCGACCCAAAGCGACCGAGCATCTTCGGGAAGTTCTTCAAGAAGTAGCTGCGTCACGGACGCCGGCGAGTCCGTGCGATTGCGCCAGCTTTCTGTCCGTAACCTCCCGTTCGTTCGTCCTCGCGCGGGGTACGCGGTGTGCACGGAGCACTTCCATGGCTGGCCCGCGGGAACGTCTGCGTGCGCTTGGCGTCGAGTCGCTCTCCGACGCCGAGCTGCTCTCACTGATCTTAGGCACGGGACACACCGGGGAGACCGTCGGCCTCCTCGCGGAACGCGTGCTGCGGGAGTTCGGCGGTCTATCCGGTCTCCGGCGAAAGAGCCTGGTCGAGCTGACTTCCTCCGATGGGGTGGGTCCAGCAAAGGCCGCACGCCTCGTCGCGTCCTTCGAAGCTGGCATTCGATGCCTCAAACCCCTCGAGGCAGTGCCCGAGCCCCTGCGCAACAGCCGCGCGGTGTTCGAGCGCTACGGTCGGGCACTCGCCCTGGCGTCCGCCGAGCGGTTCTTGGTCGTGTCGGTCGATGCCAAGAATCGGCCCCGGGCCGAACGGACCTTGGCGCTCGGGGGACGTACCTCGTGTCAGGTCGATCCGAGCGAGGTCTTTCGGTGGCTGATCGCCGAATCCGCCGCTGGAGCCGTGTTTCTTCACAACCATCCGAGCGGCGATCCGGAGCCAAGCGGTCACGATCTCGAGCTCACCGCGAGGCTCGTCGACGCGGGCGCTCTGCTCGAGATCCGAGTTCTCGATCACCTCATCGTCGGCGACGGGCGATATCGTAGTCTCCGCGACGCCGGCCTATGGCCGACTACCTCTATGAAATCGCGACTTTCGAGGCCTTGAGCGCCGAAATGGACCGGCTTGACACCCCCCCAGGCTCGTGCTTTCTTCGCGCCCTCTTATTTCTCGGGAGCATGAGCTGTGAAGCGGACCTATCAACCACATCGCAAGCGCCGTCTTCGGACACACGGGTTCCGCGCGCGTATGAAGACCAGAGGCGGTCGAGGCGTGCTCAACGCTCGTCGCCGAAAGGGGCGGAAGCGCCTCTCCGTCTCCTGCTACAAGAAGTAGCGTCAAGACGTACCGAGATGCCTCGCGCATCGGATACGACGGGGGCTTCGAGCGGTAGCGCGCAGCGCTTTTCGCAAGGCGATCGGCTGAAGAAACGATACGAATTCAGGCGGGTACAACTCAGCGGGCGACGCATCCACACTCCCCACTTTCTCATCGTCGTCCAACCAAATGCACTAGAAAACACGCGACTTGGGATCACCGTGACGAAGAAAGTGGGCACCGCCGTTCAGAGAAATCGCATCAAGCGAGTGGTGCGTGAGGTCTTCCGCCGCAATCGTGCGCTCTTCCCCGCGGGTCACGACGTCGTATTCATCGCCAAACGCGACGCCGCCGGCATCGACTACGAGGGGCTGCTCGGCGAGGTGAGGCGCGCTTCGCAACGGCTCGCCCCGGAGGCAGCTCGATGATTCGCGCGGTTCTCCTGTTCACGATCCGCGTCTATCAGCTGACGCTGTCGCGACTTTTGGGTCCCGCCTGCCGATTCGAGCCCTCGTGCTCCCACTACACGGCCACCTGCATCGAGCGATTCGGGGCCGCGCGGGGATCATGGCTCGGTCTCAAGCGCATCGCGCGCTGCCATCCGTTCCACCCCGGAGGCTACGACCCGCCGCCCAGGCTCGCCGAAGAGGGTCCTTCGCCTTGTGGCCACGAGGCTCACCATGGATGAGCGCAAGAACCCTCCGTTTTGGCTGATGATGCTTCCGCTGCTCGGGCTGGCGGGGCTCGCTGCGTATCAGTACTTCGTTCCTCCGAAGCCGCCCGCGCCGCAGCAGCAACCCGCAGCGGCAGCCGCTCAAGACGCGGCGCCGGCGCAAACCGCGGCTCAGCTGCCGACAGCCGATTCGCCGAGCACCGTCGAGGCACGCCTGGCCGTAGATCCGGAGGCGCGCGCGTCATCCGAGCAGCTCTACCGTCTCGAAAGCGACCGGTTCGTCGCGACCTTCACGAACCTCAACACCGCGATGGTCAGCCTCGAGGTCAAGGGCGAACGATACCTCGACGAGGACGGGAAGCCCTACGAGCTCGTCACGACGGACAAGGAAAAGTACTTCCCGCTCGCGCTCGACGTCTCGGGCGTCACCCTACCTCCCGATGCGGTGTGGTCGGTGTCCGAAGCGACCGACAAGCGCGTTGTGTTTCGATGGGAGGGAGACGGCACGACGATCACTCGAACGTGGTCCGTCGCCGACGCACCGTTCCAACTCGACTCCAACGTAGAAATCAGGAACGAGGCCGAAGCCACCCGCTCGCTCGGCCTCAACATCACGTCCGCGCACTACGTGCGACGCGAAGACGAAGAAGGGGGCATGTTCGGACGACCCTCTCCTGCACTCAGCCACGGGATTTGCCGGTACGGCGAAGAGACGGTCCGCGAAGACCGCGAGGGGCTTCTGAGCGAGAATGAGGCGCAGCCGCTACAGGTGCACAGCTATGGGCCTGGCGTCGACTTCGTGGCTCTGACGAACGTCTACTTCGCGATCATCGCTGCCCCGACCGACGGACAGGCCGAGCGCTGCGACCTTCTCTCGACCGATCGAGGTGGGACGATCAAGGAGCCCGACGGCAGCCTGTTCGAATCCCGCCTGGCCTACGCCCCGGTTGAGCTCGCTTCCGGCGACTCGGCGACGTTCGGTACGAGCGTGTATGCGGGGCCCAAGGACTACGACGCGCTCGACGCGTTCGGTCACGGGTCGACCGGCGTCATCGACCTCGGCTGGTTCAGCTTCATCGCCCGAGGGATGGCGTGGCTCTTGCGTGCCATTTACGGCTTCATCGGGAACTGGGGCTTTGCGATCATCCTGCTCACGCTCCTCGTTCGCGTTCTGCTGCTTCCGTTCGTGATTCCGCAGTTCCGCAACATGGCGAAGCAGCGCGCGCTCAAGCCCGAAATCGACAAGATCAACGAGCTCTACAAGGACGACCGCGAGAAGAAGGGCGCGGCGATGATGGAGCTCTGGCGGAAACACAAGGTCAATCCGCTCGGTGGCTGCCTTCCGGTCTTGCTCCAGATGCCGATCTTCTTCGCGCTCTATCAAACGTTGTCGACGAGCATCGAGCTGTACCACGCGCCGTTCGTCCTGTGGTGGACCGACCTATCTTCCCCTGACCCCTACTACGTGCTTCCGATCATGCTCGGCGCACTGATGTTCGTGCAGCAGAAGCTCACCCCCGTCCAGATGGACGCGGCGCAGGCCAAGATCATGCTGTACGCCATGCCGCTCATGATGACCTTCTTCATGCTGCTTCTCCCGACAGGTCTCTGCCTGTACATGGTGACGAGCTCAGCGGTCGGCATCACGCAGCAGCGATACATGTACTGGAAGATGGACCGAGAACCGGCGCTGCTCGCGGACTCCGACGAGGATGGCGCCGATCAAGATCAAGCGGACGAGCCGAAAGCGCCGGCCGCCACGAAGCGGGCAAAGCCCCGCGGAAAGAAGAGGACTCGACGTGGACGAGCTTAAGAACAAGCCGCGTGATGGCGCGCTGTTTCTCGACCAAGCAGATGCACAGCCGGACCCGAGCCAGTTCGCCGGCGACGGCAAAGCCGAAGAGGCAGCAGAAATCTTGGAAGAGCTTTTCAACCTCATGGACCTCGAGGTTCGAGTGGAGATTCGCTCCGACGCAGAGCGCATCGAGCTCGACGTCACCGGCGAAGATTCGGGGCGCGCGATTGGGAAGAAAGGCGCCACGCTCGACGCATTGCAGTTCCTCATCAACAAGATGGTCAATCGCTTCCCAGACGGGCGACGCCACGTGGTCGTCGACTCGGGCGACTACCGGGAGCGGCACGACGACGGCCTGGTTTCGATGGCCAAGCGCCAGGCGGAGCGCGCCGTTCACGAGGGCAAGGTGATCACGCTTCAGCCGATGAATGCCCGCGACCGTCGGGTGATCCACATGTCACTCGCCAAGTTCGACGGCGTAAGCACGATGTCGCAGGGCGAGGGCACGAGGCGGCGGATTCAGATCATTCCCGCACGGCGCCGCCGGTAGGCGATCGCCGCGCGCGGCGCCCCGCTCGAGGGCACCACGTAGTCCAAACGACGCACGAGCTCGAGCTCGGCATCCTCGTCGAGAGATCCGCCCGCCGTGAGGACCCAAACCTCATCCGCGAGCCGGACCCCCATGCGTCTCCATTCGCCGGGCGCGAACGTCGCCCGGGAAAGAGCAACGTCGAAGGGAGCGCCGACGACTTCGGGAGACGCCGGGTCGACGCGGGTCTCGAGGACGGTCGCGCGATCGCCGAGGCCAAGCGAACCGATCGCGGTGCGAAGAAAAGCGGTACGGATCCGGCGAGGCTCGACGAGGACGCCACGCATCGATGACCCGGCCGCTAAAATGGGTAGCGAGGGTGCGCCGACCCCAGCGCCAACGTCGAGAAGCGAGGACCCGGACGAGGGCCAGCGGGCGGCCACGAGCTGAGCCGCATCGAGAAAAAGGATCTCCGCGAGCTCCTGGTCGGTACGCGCCGAGGTGAGGTCGGTTCGTTCGCCCCATTGCTTGGCGACTCGGAAGTAGTCGACCCAGCCGGGCGGCACCTCCATGCCCTGCTCCTCGCACAGCCGCTCGACCGTATCGTGCTCGCTCATCGTTCGCGCGCGTCCCGCCACGCACCGACCATCGCCTCGACCGACGGAAATCGCTCGTCCGCATGTCGGTGCATCGCTCGCATGACGACGGCCGCCAGAGGATCCGGAGTCTCGGACACCGCGTCGAGCGGAAGACAGTCCCCTGCGTCGATCTTCATCAGGAGCCTGCCGACGTGCCCATCGACGAACGGAGGCGCGCCGCTCAGCGCTTCGTAGAGCAGGACGCCGAGCCCATAGACGTCGATGCGCTCGTCGACCTCACGCTTTCCCGTAAACACCTCGGGTGCCATGTATGCGGGCGTGCCGCTGATCTCGCCGGTCGCCGTGAGTCGGTCGAGGCCGAGGATTTTCGACGCGCTGAAATCGACCAGCCGAGGTTCTTCAGCCCACAGCACGTTGGCAGGTTTGAGGTCTCCGTGGAGAATCCCGTGCGCGTGCGCGGCCGAGATTCCAGCGCCGAGCGCATCCACTAGACGATCGGCCTCAGGCGGTGAGAGCGGACCGCGCTCCACGCGCGCGGCGAGGGTATCCCCCTCGACGTATTCGGTGATGAGAAAGACCAGCCCGTCTTCGGCCACCCCGAGCTCGAGGAGGGGCACGATCGAGGGGTGATCGAGCGCCTTCAGCGCCGCGCCCTCGCGCCTCAGCCGTCGGCGCATCGAGTCGTTCGCGAGGTGTTCCGCGTGCAGAACCTTCGCGGCCACGTCGTTGCCCGTGACCCGATCCCGAGCGAGATACACGGTGCCGATGCCGCCGAACGCGAGCTCTCTCGTCAGCTCGTACCGATCCGCGAGAACGTCTCCAAGCCCGATGGCATCCGTCTGCTTCATCGTCCCGAGCAACATACCTCTCTTTTTCCAAACCCGCTCGACTCGCGTACGCTTCACACTCGATGAACGAGCCGGTACTCGAACCTCTACTTGGTCGGTTGTTCGGTCGTCCGGCGCCAACGTTGGAGCTCGTAAAGCTCAAGGGCGATGCCTCGACGCGGCAATACTATCGCGCGCGAAGGATGGGACCGGCGTCCGAGGTACCGTCGTCGATGATCGTGATGCAGCTCCCCGCCGACGCGCCACGGAGCGACGAGGGAGGCGCACAGCCCAACACCGGACGGCTCCCGTTCCTCGAAGTCGGAGACCTGCTGAGCGAGCGCGGTGTGCCCGTCCCGAAGATCTACGGTGAAGACCTCGAACGAGGGGTGTTGCTGCTCGAAGACCTCGGTGACCAAACGCTCCACGTGGCGCTGACGAAGACCGCCGCATCGTCGTGGTTGAAGCACTACGAGCGCGCCGTCGACCTCTTGGCGGATCTGCACGAGCGGTGCGCTGAGCTTCCGGAATCGTCGATCGTCAGGCAGCGGCGCTTCGACCGCGAGCTGCTCGAGTGGGAGCTCGACCACTTCCGAGAGTGGGGCCTCGAGGCCTTGTTTGGTGAACGATCCACCGCGGAGCGCGCCGTGATCGACGACGCGTTCCGCGCGATCGTCGATACGATCGAGCGCATGCCCTACGGGTTCGTGCATCGCGACTACCAGTCCAAGAACCTCATGGTGTCGGAGTCGGGCGACCTCACGCTCATCGACTACCAGGACGCGATGATCGGGCCGCGCGCATACGATCTGGTCGCGCTTCTCTGTGATTCGTACGTGTCGCTCGATCCGAAGCTCCAGGCGGCCATGATCGATCGCTATGCCGCACTGCGTTGTATCGATCGCGATGAGTTGCGGAGCGAATTCAGGTGGGTGACCTTGCACCGCAAGCTCAAGGACGCGGGACGTTTCGTCTTCATCGACCGGGTTCGGAGGAACCCGGACTTCCTCGAATGGTTCCCCCAGAGCTTCGTGTACGTAGGGCGAGCGGTGGCAGAAACGCCTGCATTGGCGGGCTTTGGCGAGTTGTTGCGCACGACGATTCCAGGGTTTCCAGACTCGGTCGAAAAACCGATGTCCACCGCGGAATAGAACCCGGGGTGCCGGCGTTGACCCCTTGAGCAACGGGGGGTGAAACCGGCACTCTGTGTACTCTCTCCTCTCCCATCATCCGACATCCTGCACCTCCGGTTTCACCCCCCGCACCCGTGCTCTCCGATGCAGGATTTGTTGCGGCACCCAGGTCGACGAGTAAGCTGTGGATTCGCCTCCATGAGAACCCTCCTCCAGGTGCTGGCTGTCGGAGCCGTACTTTTGTTGGACGCCGGGTCCGCCTCTGCGTCGGACTGTAGCTGCGGACAGCTTTCCGGAGGAGACTGCTTCGAGACGGCGACCATCGCGCAGCAGCCCGCCGAACCGCTTTGGTGCGAGCGCAGCGACGATCCGCGCTGCATGCCGGCCAATACGCACGGCACCACGGTCCACACCTTGGTGCCCGTCGCCATGAGCTGGGCTCAACCACTTCGCTGGGACGCGCCGCCGCGCAGCGGTGTCCGCATGGACATCGTCGCCACAGGCGAACCCGGCGCAGAGCATTCACGCCGCATCGAACGACCGCCTCGCTAGCACCGACTGCCTTTGCGGGCAGTCGTTCGGGGTTTTGGTGTTCGTTCATGACGAACGTGTGTTTTTTTGTTCGAAGCTCGCCGCGTAGGAGCGGCGGGAGGGTAGAGATATGAGTAAAGGTTCATCGATATTGTTGGCCATCGTCATGGCCATCGGCGGGTTCATGGTTGGACACGTCGTGGGGTCCCGCTCCGGGACCGACGATTCGGCAGAAGAGGTGGCGGCCGCCGACGTCGAGATCGAAGGCGCTGAGGTCGAACGCTTCAAGATTCCGGTCACCGACGCACAGCCTCAGAAGGGTCCGAAGGACGCGCTGGTCACCATCGTGGAGTTCAGCGAGTTCCAATGCCCGTTCTGCGCGCGTGTTCTTCCGACCGTGAAGCAGGTCCAAGACGAGTACGGCGACAAGGTTCGCGTCGTCTGGCGCAACAATCCGCTTCCGTTCCACAAGGACGCCGCACCGGCTGCAGCCCTCGCGATGGAAGCGAAGGCGCAGGGCGGTGACGAGAAGTTCTGGGAGGTGCATGACGTGCTCTTCGCCAACCAGAAGGCGCTCACGCGTCCGCAGCTCGAGGAGTACGCCAAGAACGCTGGCCTCGACCTCGACAAGGTCAAGAAGGCGCTCGACGAGGACACTCACAAGAGCGCCATCTCAGGCGACCAGGCCGTCGCATCGCAGTTCGGCGCGCGCGGCACTCCGTACTTCTTCATCAACGGCCGGCAACTCCGCGGCGCGGTCCCGTACGCCTCGTTCAAGGCCATCATCGACGAAGAGATCAAGAGCGCCGAGGCGTTGGTCGACAAGGGCGTGAAGCCCTCGCAGGTCTACGCGACGATCACGAAGGACGGACTCACGAAGGCCGCTCCGCCGAAGCCGAAGGAGCAGAAGCCGCGCCCGGGTCAGCCGGATCCAAAGGCGACCTACAAAGTGCCGGTTCAGGGCAACGAGCCCCAGAAGGGTCCGGACGACGCACTCGTCACGATCGTCGAATTCAGCGACTTCGAGTGCCCGTTCTGCGGACGCGTCGAGCCGACGCTCACCGAAGTCCAGAAGAAGTACGGCAAGGACGTCCGCGTCGTGTGGATGAACAACCCGCTGCCGTTCCACAAGAATGCCAAGCCGGCTGCCAACGCCGCGCTCGAGGCGCACGCGCAAAAGGGCGACAAGGCGTTCTGGGCCATGCACGAGAAGATGTTCGCCAATCAGAAGTCGCTCACGCCGGAGAACCTCGAGAAGTGGTCGAAGGAGCTCGGACTCAACGCGGCCAAGGTCAAGAAGGCCATCGCCGAGGACAAGTACGCGAAGGTCATTCAAGACCAGCAGAAGCTCGCCAATACGCTCGGGGCGCGCGGTACTCCCGCGTTCTTCATCAACGGTCGTAACCTCCGTGGCGCTCAGCCGCTTCCGGCGTTCACCGCGCTGATCGACGAGGAGCTCGCCGAGGCGAAGGCGCTCGTGAAGAGCGGCACGCCGCGCGCCAAGGTCTACGAGACGATCATCGCAAAGGGCGAGAGCGCACCGAAGGCGGCGCCTGCGGCCGCAAAGCCGGACGCCAACAAGGTGTACGACATCCCAGTGCCGAAGAAGGCCCCCACCAAGGGCTCGGCGAAGGCGAAGGTCGTCATCCAGGAGTTCAGCGACTTCCAGTGCCCGTTCTGCAGCCGCGTCAATCCCACCATGAGTAAAGTCATGGAGGAGTACGGCGACAAGGTGCTAGTCGTCTGGCGTGACTACCCGCTGCCGTTCCACAAGGACGCACATCTGGCTGCCCAGGCGGCTCGCGAGGTGTACGTGCAGAAGGGCGACAAGGCGTTCTGGGCGTATCACGATCTGCTCTTCGCGAACCAGAAGGCGCTCAGCAGGGACAACCTGGTGAAGTTCGCCGAGCAGGTGGGCGGTATCAACATGAAGGCGTTCAACGAGGCGCTCGACTCCGGCAAGCACAAGGCCGCCGTCGACGCCGACATGGCTGCCGTCACGAAGGCGGGCGCACGCATCGGCACGCCTTCGTTCTTCATCAACGGCAAGCTCCTTCAGGGAGCGCAGCCCTACCCGGCGTTCAAGGCCGCGATCGACGAGGCGCTCGCCAAGAACTGAGCGACGCACTTCATCGACGATGAGAGGGGCAGGTTCGCAGTGCGGGCCTGCCCTTCCTTTTGACACTTGGGGATCGACACACTAAAGTGCGCCCTGTCCCAAAACTAAAGTATTTTCAAGGTGTTGACGCATGGTTCGAGCTGCTGCCGCCAAACGACCGAAGAAGAAGCCCCACGTAGAAGAGCTCTATTTTCGTAGCGATAGCGCCTACCTCTGCCTCCTCTTGAATCGACGGACGCGTTCCATTCGCGTGGTCGACTTTCGCGCCGGCGCGCTGCCGGCCAAGCGGCTCTACATCCAGTCGGTCGCGACGCAGGAAAACGTCGAGAAGGTCATCACGCTCGTCGAAAAAGACGAAGTCTCCTCGTGGACGCGTGTTGGCTTCGTTCGTGAAGGCACCATCCCAGGCTTCTACAAGCGCAGCGATGGACACCTCTGCGGCTGCGTCATCGGCGACAAGACCGCGTCGATCGAGGTGAGCGACGCAGATGCGAAGCTCGCTGAGCGCACGATCAACGCCGGGAAGAAAGCCGCGACGGACATCCCGGAGAAGATCAAGGGCGCCTCGGTCAAAGCAACCACCGAAAAGGATGCGCTTTCCGCGCGTGACTCCGCGTGGCGCAAAGCTCCGGCGTTTGGCTCGTTCGACATGTTCGGAAGGGACGCTCAGCGTATCTACTTCGAAGCGAGCTACCGCCGAAGCAAAGCGAACTTCCTCTCGGCCGAGTTCCAAGACTGCTTCGGCCATGCGCTCATCGAAGCCCTTCGCATTCCTACGAACGAAAATGAAACCCTCGCCGTCATCGCAGGCCTGCGAACGATCGCGGAAGAGCTCGAAACCCGAGGCATCGTGTCCTCGTTCGCGTTCGCCCCGTACGACAACGTGGAAACGGCCACGGCGTTCGTTGCAGCCGGCTACCGCAAGACGGGACTGCTCGCGAAGGCCCTGCTTGCCGCGGATGGCACGCGAAAAGACGCGATTCTCTGGACTCGCAAGCTCACCAACCCGGCCGACGAAAACTACGAGTAAGCCATGCGGACGCGCGAGGACATCGAATCCTATCTCACTCGCGCAGAGGTTCCGTTCGAGGTCGTCGGCGACGAGCGCATGTGGCTCGTGCGCGACGGAAGCCTGGGCGAGAACATCGCAATCCAGGCTGCAGGACCGCTCCTGCTCTTTCGAGTGAAGGTGCTCGACCTCAGCGGAATCGGCGACAGGCCCGCGCTCTACGAAGCGCTTCTGAAGCTGAATGCATCGGACCTGGTGCATGGGTCGTATGGAATCGCGGACGGCTCCGTCGTGCTCACGTGCGCGCTTCAAATGGAGAACCTCGACTACAACGAGTTTCAGGCCGTACTCGACGATTTTTCACTGGCGCTCGCAAACCACTACGAGCAGCTCGCGAAGCTTCGAGCGGAGACCTGAGGTACGGCAGCCATGGGATTTCTCAGCAGACTCGCTCAACTGATCAAGAGCAACCTCAACGACCTCATCAACAAGAGCGAGGACCCCGAGAAGATGCTGAATCAGGTCATCGTCGACATGAATCAGCAGCTCGTCGAAGCGAAGAAACAGGTCGCCGTCGCGATCGCCGACGAGAAGCGCTTGAACAAGCAGTTCGCCGCCCAGGCACAGAAGGCCCAGGAGTGGGAGAAGAAGGCCATGCTCGCAGTGCGTTCGAGCGACGACGAGCTGGCCAAGCAGGCGCTGCTCCGAAAGAAGGAGCACGACGGGATCGCGCTTCAGTATCAGGAGCAATGGCAGCGGCAGAAACAGCTCACGGACCAGCTCAAGACGGCGCTCAAGGCGCTCAGCGCGAAGATCGGTGAAGCCGAGCGGAAGAAGAACGTGCTCGTTGCGCGAAAGCGCCGTGCGGAGGCGATGAAGAGCATCCAGGAGACGATGAGCGGCCTCTCGGACGACAGCGCCTTCGAGACCTTCGACCGCATGGCCGAGCAGATCGACCAGATGGAAGCCGAGGCCGAAGCCGGCGCGCAGGTCGCCGAGCAGTATACGGGCGACATCCTCAAGCAGCGGTTCACCGAGCTCGAGGCGACGGCCGGGGCGGACCTCGAGCTCGACGCGCTCAAGCGAAAGATGGGCCTGCTTCCAGCAGAACAACCGTCCGTCAGCGCCCGGGTGGAAACGACCGAAGAGTTCGAGGAAGAGGAGCTCGCCGAGCTCGAAGAAGCCCTCGAAGAGCTCAAGCGGCGCGAGCGCTGAGCTTGACAGCGGCCCGGGGCTGCCTAGATTGCGCCCGATTATTCACCATGCCTACGTATGACTACGCCTGTGACGCCTGCGGCCACGAGTTCGAGCGTGAGCAACGCATCACGGAAAAGCCCGCCAAGAAGTGCCCCAAGTGCGGCAAGCTCAAAGCCCGCCGCATGATCGGCGGCGGAGGCTTCATCTTGAAGGGCGGCGGCTGGGAATCCGACCTCTACTCGGGCCCCTCCAACACCAAAAAGTCGTCGGCCAAGAGCGAAACCGCATCGAGCAGCGAAACGAGCAAGAGCTCCTCATCGAGCGACTCGACCAGCTCCGACTAAGGGGACACGCAGCCCCCCCAAAACCCCTACAATTCCAACGGCTTGCCGATCGACCCGCGCGATTCGCGAAAACCACCGGGTTTTTCGGAAGCGTTTTCAGGGGCTGCCGGTGTTTTCCGGTTCCTCGAGCCACGGCTCGTCGATCACGACGTTCATCGTGTGGCCGGTGATACGGAGCGCGAGCGACTCGCGCTGTTCTTCGATGAGTGAGCCGTAGCGCTGCCACCACTGCTCCGCGTCGCTGCGGGTCCAGCGGGGGATGTCGAGCTGGTCGAGGGCATCGGCTAGAGCGTGGCTGGAGGCGGGTCGATCGACTCGGTCTTTGGACAAGCAGGCGAGGATCAGCTGCTCGAGCGCTTCGGGAATCGGCTCACCACGGGCTTCGCTGGGACGCGTCGCGGCAGTCTGCAGGTGTTCCACGAGGACTCCAGCCGCGGTCTTGGCTTGGAAGACGGTGCGGCCCGCGAGCACGTAATAGCCCACGGCGCCGAGGGCGTAGATGTCGCTCCTCGCGTCGACGTCGTTCGGGGTGTTGATGCTTTCTGGGCTCAAGTAGTGCGGCGTGCCCTTGATAGCGCGAGTGTCGCTGGTGTCCGAATCGTCTTCGTCTTGGAGACGTTTCACCAACCCGAAGTCGACGACCTTCGCGACGTCGTACTCCCCACCCTGATGCGCGAGCATGATGTTGCTCGGTTTGACGTCGCGATGGATGAGCCCGGCCTGGTGCGCTTCGTCGAGTGCGAGGGCCGCATCATGCAGAATTCGAACCACGCGCGAGATGGGCTGTGGGCCGGTGGCGTCGACGATATCCTGAAGACTTGCGCCTTCGAGAAGCTCCATGGCGTAGTAGAACAAGCCTTCGGGCGTGCGGCCGTAGTCGTACACGCGGATGGTATTCGGGTGGGTGAGCCGCGCCGTCTGCTGCACCTCACGACGGAAGAGATCGTCCATTTCGTGGCCGCCGAGCTCTGGGCGCAGAAGCTTCACGGCGGTTGGACGTTTGAGCATGCCGTGCGTGGCTTGATAAACCACGCCCATCGCCCCTTCGCCGAGCTTTCGCTCGAGCTGGTACTGGCCGATACTTCGGATGCTGCTCACCTCACGTCTGAGGCGGTGGATGACGAAGGACGCGATGCTCGAGAGCCCCACCGTGAGGGTCCACCACATCGTGGTCATCAGCGCGGTGGAAACGAGGATGGTGCTGCGTTCGAAGCCCCGCGTATCGTAGCCGACCATTCGCCAAACCGCGGGGTCGACGTCCCGGTAGTGGAACGTCATCATGACGACCAGCGGAACGCCAATGAGCATCCCGAGAGCCGCGGTGTGTCGCGCAGTGCTCGGCACGAACACGGCGCGCAAGAAGAAGACGAACGCGAGCGCAAAGGACGTAATCGTGTCGGCGCCGACCTCGGGCGGGATCGTCATGCCCATGCCGACGTAGCCAACGGACGCAAGCAGGATGCCCATCGTCTCCGCGACGACCATCGCCCGGAGCGGGCGCGACGGGCCGCGGGCGAAGAGCCACATTGCCACGCAGGAGATGATGGCAGCGGCGTGAAGCCAGTAGCCAGGGTCGACGAGCTTCTGTGCAAGCGTGCCGGATGCGAGCGCGATCGCGATGCGAAAGGCCAACCCGACCGCGCCGGCCACCCCCATGATCAGCCCGAACGAAGCAACGCGACTCTGGTAGAACGCTTTCGCTTCGGGGCTAGTGAAGAAGGTGGTGGCCACGTACGGAGACTACAACAGGTGTCCGAAGAGGGTGTGAACTTGGTAAACGCTGAGGTTGAGACTCCTGTGCAGGCCTTCATGGAACGTCGACACGCGACCCAACGGGCTTCTTCCGTCCTCCTCATCGCCCTCACAGGCTCGATTTGGCTCGTACCGACGTCGGCTTCGGCCGTGCCGAAGCGGGCTCCCCGCGCGCGTTCGTTTCGACAACAAGGACTTGTTGCGACTAGGCGGGTTCTAGGTAGCTCGCGATGATTTTGCGGGTGCCCCACCCTGGGAAACGTACGGCGACTCGTGGCGGGGTACCTGGCGTCACCTCTTTCACCTCACCCACGCCGAACTTCGGATGTCGGACCTGCATGCCTCGTCGGAGGCCCTCGAGATCGGAGAGGTCGGACCCTTCGCTGTAGTCGATTCGTTCACTCGACGAGTCGTACGACCGACCCTGGTCTTGGAAGTCCGACGTATCCACATATTCCGAACCCGTGCGCGACGTGCTGGGGCGCCCCCTCGAAGCGGCCGACGGACTACGCCCTCCCCCGATCCACTCGTGGTCGCCCTCGGGAAGCTCGGTGAGAAACCTCGATGGGATCCCCACGCGCTGCTGCCCGAAGATGCGGCGTACGGCGGCGAAACTCAAAATCAGCCTCTGCTCCGCGCGCGTAAACGCGACATACGCGAGGCGCCGCTCTTCCTCGAGCTCGTCCGGATCCTCCCAAGGGTCGATGCCCTTGAACGGAAAGACCTGCTCTTCGAGCCCGGTCACCATCACCACCGGAAACTCGAGCCCTTTCGCCGCGTGCACGGTCATCAGCGTGACCCGATCGCCGCCCGTCTGTTCGTCGGCCGAGGTCTGCAGCGTCACGTTCTCGAGGAAGTCGGCGAGCGTACTTTCCGGACGCTCGCGCTGGAACTCGTCCAGCGATGCCACGAGCTCCTGGACGTTCTGGAAGCGGGCGTCGGCTTCGACGCTGTCGTCGTTGCGGAGCATGTCGGCATATCCGCTCTGATTGACCACTTCCGCGCCTAGCTCTTCGAGCGGTGCGCCCGAAGTGAGCACGTCCCGTAGGTCGGTCATCAGCCGGTGAAAGGCACCGAGCCTTTTTCGCGCCGCGTTGCCGAGCCGCGAAAGCGCAGCCTCGTCGCCAAGCAAGTCGGAAAGGCCCCTCCCCTGCTCGGCTGCGATGTCGAGCAGCCGAGAGATCGTGGTCTTGCCGATGCCGCGCGCCGGCGTGTTGATGATGCGGAGAAGACTCATGTCGTCCGCCGGGTTCGACAGCACCCGAAGGTACGCGAGCAGATCCTTCACTTCGGCGCGGTCGTAGAAGCGCATGCCGCCGACGATGCGGTACGGAACGTTCGAGCTACGAAGCGCCTCTTCGATCACGCGCGACTGCGCATGGGTCCGATAGAACACGGCCACTTCGGAAAGCGACTGGCCTTGCGACAAGAGCTCGCGCACACCGCGCAGCACCAACCGTGCCTCATCCCGCTCGTCCGTCGTCCGAACGACGAGCACCGCATCGCCCTCGGGGTTGTCGGTCCAAAGCTCTTTCGGCTCGCGATCGGTGTTGCGCGCGATCACCGCGTTTGCCGCCCGCAGAATCCGCTGCGTCGAGCGATAGTTCTGCTCGAGCTTCACGAGCGTGGCGTCGGGAAACGACTGCCTGAAATCGAGAATGTTGCGACGGTCGGCGCCCCGCCAGCGGTAGATGCTCTGGTCGTCGTCGCCGACCACGCAGAGGTTGCGATGGCCTTCCGCGAGCAGGCGAACCAGTCGAAACTGAGCCTGGTTGGTGTCTTGGAACTCGTCGACGAGCACGTGCGAGTAACGCCCCACGACCTCATCGTGAAACGCCTCACTCGATTCGAGCGCCCGCACCGTCTTGTAGATGAGATCCCCGAAATCGAGCGCATTGGCCATCCGAAGCCGCTCTTCGTATGCGGTGTACACACGTCGAAAGACCTCGGACCATGCGTCGGGCGTATCGACATCCTCCGGCCCCTGAACCTCTTGCTTCGCTCGATTGATCCGGCCCGCCATCGCCTTCGGCTGGTAGCGCTTTTCATCGAGGCCGAGGTCGCGAAGCACGCGCTTGATGAGCGCCTGCTGGTCCTGGTCGTCGTAGATCGTGAAGTCCTTCGAGATGCCGACGAGCTCTCCGAACCTCCGGAGCAGTCTCGCGCATGTCGCGTGGAACGTGCCGACCCTCACCGCGGCGCCGTCCTCGCCAAGCAGTGAAAGCAGCCGCTCTCGCATTTCGCCGGCCGCCTTGTTCGTGAAGGTCACCGCCAGGATCCGCCACGGCCTCACGTCGTGTTCGGTGATGAGATGGGCCACGCGGTAGGTGATGACCCGCGTCTTCCCGCTCCCTGCCCCCGCGAACACGACCAGGGGCCCCCCCTCGTGGACCACGGCGTCGCGCTGGCGGGAATTCAACCCACTCAAGTCCAGCACCCGCTGAACCTAGCTGTCGGAATCCCAGAAACCAGGGAAAAACGGTGAGTTCCGTCACCGATCCGCCGCGAAAGCTGGCCTTCGGCAGGATTTGCGCGTAAACGATCGGGTGTGGGGTGCTGGGGTCTATAAACCCTGGAAAACGTCGGGGATCCGGGTGAATCAACCGCTGTCCAACGCGTCCAAGTCCGAAGAGCCCGAGGAGGGTTCTTCCAACAAGGGCGACCATGAATTGGTACAACGAGTACAAGCTGGAGATTCGGCGGCTTTCCGTGAGCTCTTCGACAAGTATCATCGTCGAGCGTTTGCCGTGGCGATGGGCGTCGTCAAAAACCAGGACGACGCGCTCGACGCGGTCCAAGAAGCCTTCGTCAAGGTTCATAAGAACATCGATAAGTTCCAGGGAACCTCGAGCTTCTACACTTGGCTTTATCGCATCGTCATGAACGTTTCCATCGACCACGTACGAAAAAAGAGCAGGCGTAAGAGCCTGGATTTCGACGAGCGCGCGCTCCACGAGGAGAGCGAGGTCGCCGGGGACGGCGCGATGGTGCCGAGCGTGACCGACGCCAACCCGGGTAAGGCGGCGCTTCGCCGCGAGCTCGGCACCGCGATTCAGGCCGCTCTCGAAGAATTGCCCGAGCACCACCGAGCGGTCATCGTCCTGCGCGAAATCGAAGGGATGAGCTACGAGCAGATGGCAGAGGCGCTGGAAGTTCCCAAGGGCACCATCATGAGCCGTCTGTTTCATGCCAGAAAGAAGATGCAGACGGCGCTGACGCCGTACCTTAGCGGTGAGGAGAGTCCCGAAAGCTGACCATGGAACGGGCCAAGACAGACGAAAAGCTTCAAATGTTCTTCGACGGCGAGCTCTCGCCCGAAGAAGAGGCGCAGTTCCGTCGCGAGCTCGAGTCGTCGCCGGACGGGCAAGAAGAGCTGCGTCAGTGGTCGGAGGTGCGAGAGGCGATGCAGGCCACGTCTCAGGAGTGGACCGCCGAGCTCGATTCAGACGCGCTGTTCGCTCGGATCGAGGCCGAGCTCGAAGCGCCGACCGCGGTAGGGCCGCAGGTGCCGATGCCGCCCGAGCGACCTCAACCCGCGCTACGGGTGGTCCCGGGCGGGCGCGAGAAGCGAATTTGGGGAGGCGTCGCGACCGGGCTGGCCGCGGCCGCCGCGATCTTCTTGGCGGTGCTCTCTTCCCCGGGCGACCCCAACGGTGCGCCGGACGAGGAGTCGCTGGGCACCGAGGTCGTGGAAGTCGACTTTGGCGCCAACTCGGGGACCGTATTCAACGTCGAGGGCGGGGCCGGCCAGCCTCTCGCCGTGGTGTGGATCGACGATGAAGGGGTGGGGATACCATGAGGCTCAGTCGACATTCGTTCGTCGCCGCGATGCTGCTCGGGGGGTGGCTGCTGGCGCTTCCAGCGTCGGCGCAGACCAGCTCGCTGTCCGCTTCCGATCGCGCATCGACGGCAAGCGTTCCCGCGGAGGTGCTGGTCGTGTTGGCCGAAGAGAAACAAGGCAAGATCGACCCAGAGCTCAAGAAGCTTACCGCGCTACGCAGGCCCCCGTTCAACTCGTTTCGCTCCATGAAGATCCTCTCGAAGCCCAAGCTCGCCTTGAAGCCTGGCAAGGACGAGATCGTCACCCTTCCGAACGGTCGGCGCCTGAAGCTCACCTTGCTTCGCGTGATGCCGGACGGGCGCTACAAGGTTCGCGCCGCGATCAACCGGCCCAACAAGGCAGACTACCTGCCGCTCCTTCAGGTGGTCGCCTCAGCCGGCGATCCCTTCTTCGTCGCCGGGCAAAAACACCAGGGCGGCACGCTCGTCGTCGGTGTGACGGTCGACCCGAAGAAGTCCTCGAAGTAGGTGCGAGCGGACGACCCAGACGTCTTCGAGATCGAGGGACCGCCGCCGCTCGACCACCCTGCCGACGTCGTGATCGCCGCGCTTTCGCCGGTCGTCACAGAGGAGCGGCTTCGTCGAATCGAGGAGGTCGTCGCGGGTCGTACCGACAGCCTCGCCATCGTGCTCGATCGCCTTTCGGACCCTCACAACTCGAGCGCCGTGCTCCGCAGCGCAGAGGCGTTCGGCATCCAGCATGTATGCGCGGTGGTGGGCAGGCACGGATTCCGCGCGTCCCGCGGAGTCTCGAAGGGGACACAGCGCTGGCTCGACGTCGCCCGGTTCGAGGACGCAGACGCCTGTGCTCGAGCGCTCAAGGAGCGAGGGTTTGCGATGTACGCCGCGGCGATGAATGGCACGCATACGCTCGAAGAGCTTCGCTCGGTCCCCCAACTAGCGGTGGTTTTCGGCAACGAACACCATGGTGTTTCCGACGCGATGCGAGCTCATGCCGACGGCACGTTCGCCATTCCGATGCGCGGGTTCGTCGAGAGCCTGAACGTGTCGGTGGCGGCGGCGATCACGATGCAGACGTTGACGGGGGAGTCTCGGCCTCCGCTTTCCGACGCACGGCGCCGCGAGCTGCTGGCTCGGTTTCTGATGAATTCGGTGAAAAACGCCGATGAAATCATCGCGAAATCGATCGGGAATGAATAGCGCTTCCCGCGTGTCATGAATTGGGGAAATGCCGCCCTGCGGGGGATGCTATAGGCGCCGGCGAGAGAGATGGCACGTAAACGCACGACGAAGAAGGGTCGCAAGGGGACCAAGCGCAAGAAGAAGGCGACGCGCTCGACCGGCTCGGTGTGGGTCAAGCTCGTCGGTGCGGCTCTGGCCGTAGGCGCACTCGTGGCGCTGGGCGGCTACGCCTACTTCAGTCGCGGACTGCCGTCGGTCTCGACGCTGCACGACTTCCAGCCGCCGCAGACCACGCGCGTCTACGACCGAAACCGCAAAGTCATCGGGGAGATCTTCACCGAGCGGCGGACGGTGATTCCGATGACAGACGTACCGCGAAACGTCGTCATCTCGGTGCTTGCCGCCGAGGATGCAGACTTCTACGAGCACGAAGGACTCGACTACACGGGCATCCTTCGAGCCGTGGGCCGCGACATCCTGGAGGGACGGGCCGCACAGGGCGGAAGCACGATCACCCAGCAGGTGGTCAAGCTGATGCTGTTGACACCCGAGCGCACGATCTCTCGTAAGATTCGGGAGCTCATCCTCGCGCGCCGGCTGGAGAACGAGCTGACGAAGGACGAGATTCTGCATCTCTACCTCAACACGGTGAACTTTGGACACGGCCGCTACGGGATCCAGGAGGCCGCGCAGTACTACTTCGGAAAAGACGCCAAGCAGCTGACGCTCGCGGAGGCTTCCTTGCTGGCAGGCATTCCGCAGGCGCCCGCCCGGCTTTCGCCTCGCCGCAACCCTGAAGCCGCGCGCCGGCGCCAGCGCTACGTGTTGGCGCAGCTCGAGGCGAAGCGGGACGTGTACTGGCCCGACCTGAGCCAAAATTCAATCGACGCTGCGCGAAACACGGAGATTGAGCCGATTCCCCTCCCCGAAGGTGGAGGGGCGGCGCCAGAGGTCCTTTCGATCGCGCGACGCACCCTGCGCGACGCGGCTGGGGAGGAGGCGATCGGCGCGGGCGGCTATCAGGTTCACACCGCGATCGATCTCGACGTGCAGCGCAAGGCGCGGACGGCTCTCCAGAGGGGCCTTCGCGCACTGGATGAGCGACAGGGATACCGTGGCACGATTCGAAGCAAGAGGCGTCGCGCTCCGAAGCCCACCGCTCCGGTGGAGTCCCTCCGGATGGGGCGTACCTATTTCGCGAAGGTGACCGGCACGAGCGACGAGGATAAGACCATCTCCGTCGACGTCGCGGGGCATCGCGCGGTGCTCGGCATGCGGGATGTCGGCCGGCACAATCCGGACGGCCTGCCCGCCTCGCGCTTCGCGAGGAAGGGCGACGTGTTCCCCGTCTCGATCGTCGAGCTCGGAACCGACGAAGACGCCGCAATCGCGAAGCCAGAGCGTGGCCCCGAGGGTGCGGTGGTCGTCATCGAGCCGCGGTCACGGGACGTGCTCGCGCTGGTGGGTAGCTTCGAGGCACGGAGCGGTTTCAACCGCGCCACACAGGCGATTCGGCAACCGGGAAGCACGTTCAAGCCGATGGTGTATGCGCGTGCGATTCAGTCGCGTCGCTACACACCGGCCTCGATCGTCGTCGACGCGCCCGCGGTGTACGACGAGTGGAAGCCTCGCAACTACGAAGAGTGGAACTACCAGGGCGCGATTCGTTTGCGGCAGGCCCTTGCCCGCTCGATCAACATGGTCGCGATTCGTGTCGTGGAGGACATCGGCGTTGGCGATGTTGCCGAGTTTGCACGGCAGAACGGCATCACGACCAAGCTCGAAGAAGACATGGCGCTCGCGCTAGGTGCGAGCGGGGTTCGTCCGATCGAGCTCACCAACGCATACGCGACCTTTGCCGCCGGCGGGCGCTGGAGCCCGGCCCGGATCGTGACGCGCATCATCGCTCCAGATGGCTCTGAAGTACCCCTCTCGCCCGCTGAAGCCTCACGCGACGTGATGGACCCGAGCGAAGCGTACGTCATGACGAGCATGCTTCGCAGCGTCGTGATGGAAGGCACCGGAACCCCAGCGCAGCGACTCGAGCGGCCGGTCGTCGGCAAGACCGGGACCAGCAACGAGACGCGCGACGCGTGGTTCATGGGCTACTCGCCCACCGTGGTCGCCGGAGTGTGGGTCGGCTTCGACGATTCTCGTTCGCTCGGAAAAAGGGAGACTGGAACACGCGCAGCGCTTCCGATCTGGATCGACGTCATCGAGGCCGCCGACAAGACGCCCAAGGAAACCGACTTCGCGGTGCCGAGCGGCGTGATCGTGACGAGCATCGATCCGGCGTCGGGGCTGCTGGCATACCCGGGCCAAGAGGATGCGATCGACGAAGTATTCCTCTCGGGAACGGCGCCGGCGGAGGTGGCTCGTCCACCCGACGTCGCAGACCCGAACATGTTCCTGATGGAGCAATACGAGGACGGCGAGACGACGTCCGTCGACGGCTCTCTACGCTCGCGAGAAGAGCGGGTCCTCGGCGGTATGGCCGCCCCATGACCCCGTTCGCCAAGCGCGCGACGGTCTTGTTCGTGCTTGCGGCGACCATCCCCATCGTGTTGGCCACGCTCGTCTGGCTCGGCTTCTCGAAACTCGGGAGCGAACCCCGCGCGGTCGACGCGGCCCTGGCGGGTAAGAGCCTAGAGGAGCTCGACGCGCGGCGACTCGCCACCGTGAGGCGACTCTGTCGCGATGACCTTGCCATGGACCGCCTCCTCGACGAACGGGGGCAGGGAGCCGAGAGCGACGTCGATTACGATCGGCTTTTCGGCGCGGCGGCCGACGCTGGCGGCTTGGACGCCCTCTGGGTGGTCGATTCGGCCGACGCCTCGATCGTGGCTCGAGGGCACCGAAAGTCGCTCTTGAAGGACGGCACGGGGCTGGTCGGACTGGTGAAGGAAGGTGAAAGCCGACCGGTCGCTCTCTTCGTCGGGCCGAACGACAATCAGAGGTTCGTAGTGCGAAGCTGCTCGATCGCTCGAAGCGGCGCTCGGCTCCATGTCATCGGCGGCCACAAAGTCTCTAGTCTTCGCCGGCTCGACGAGGAGCATGTTCGCATTGCGGGGGAACCTCGAGAAGGAGACGTGCCGCTCTTCGAGCTCATCGACCCTGAGGGCGTGGTCCAGGCAACCGTCGTCTGGCGTTCGGGCGTTGATCGGGGAGCGCTGCCGTGGCTTCTATGGATCGCGTGTGTGCTGGCACTCGCGGCTGGATTGGCGCTCGTGTTCGGCGGCTACCTGAGTCGTTGGCTTCAGTCGTCGGCCGACGAGCTAGCCGAAGCGGCGTCACGGATCGGGCGCGGCGATTTCGAGACGACGCTGCGGGACGATACGCGCGTGGCGTTTCCGGCGACCGCGACCGCGTTCGACAACATGACTCGCGAGCTTCGCGACGCACGGGCACAGCTACGCCAAACCGAACGCGTCGCGGCCTGGAAGGACATCGCGCGCAGCCTGGCGCACGAGCTCAAGAACCCACTCTCGCCCATTCGGCTTTCCATCGAAACTCTGCGCAAAGCCCACGCCCGGTCGCATGACGACTTCGATGCCTTGTTCGACGAGTCGACGAAAACCATCCTCGACGAGGTCGACCGCCTGCGGCACATCGTCGACGAGTTCACCCGCTTTGCAAGACTGCCCGCACCGGTCCTTCGCCAGGGGGACCTTCGTGAAACGGTATCTCAAGCGGCAGCACTCCCTCGCGAAGGTAGGGTCGAGCTAGAGCTCAATCTCCCTTCTGTGCCGGTCCCGGCAGAGTGCGACCCCGAGCAGATCACGCAGGTGCTCTACAACTTGATTCAGAACGCGTGCGACGCATCGTTGGAGGCGCACCCAGAATCGGGAGCGCGAGTCACGATCACGCTCGAGCACCGAAGCCCCGACATCGCGGTCCACATCGACGACAACGGCCCCGGCATCCCACCCGAGCATGCCGACGCCATCTTCGATCCGTACTTCACGACGAAAAAGGGCGGCACGGGCCTCGGTCTCGCGATCTCCCACCGCATCCTGACGGAACACGGCGGCCACCTCACCGCCACCCCAACCGCCAAAGGCACCCGCCTCACCCTCCACCTAAGGGACACGCAGGGCCCCTAAAACCCCTGCAATCACAACACCTTGCCAACCAACCCGCGTGTTTTGCCGCGCACGCGTCCACGGCGACCGCGTGCCCCTCAGTCGGACCTGCGGAGTTTGCGTTGGAGCGTCCGACGGTCGATGCCGAGAGCGGCGGCGGCTTTCGTGATGTTGCCGTCCATGTCCTTCAGCACGCGCTCGATGTGATCGCGCTCGACGTCGGCGAGGCTCACTCGCCCGCCATCGTTCGGCGGCGGCTGCGCCGACTCACGCGCGTTGCCGAACACGCTCGCTGCGATCATGCGGCGAACGAGGTCACCGTCGATCGTGTTCGAGATGGCGAAGAGAGACGCGCGGCGCAGCACGTTGAGCAGCTCTCGAACGTTGCCGGGCCAATCGTACGCCTCGAGCACGGCCATCGCCTCGGGCGTGACTTCGACGTCGGTCTTGCCAAGACGCGCTAGCAGGTGAGCGGCGAGCGGTTGGATGTCTTCACGACGCTCTCGAAGCGGCCCCACCAGCACCGGAAAGACCTGGAGGCGAAAGTACAAGTCTTCACGGAATCGTCCGTTTTGCGTCTCGGTCCAGAGGTCGCGGTTGGTCGCCGCCACGATGCGTACGTCGACATGGACCTCTCCGGACTCACCCACCGGTCGAATGGACTTCGTTTCGATGGCTCGCAGCAGTTTCGCCTGGCTCTCGAGGGGGAGCTCCGCCAGCTCGTCGATGAACAGCGTTCCACCGTCGGCCTCGCGGAAAAGCCCGCGTCGGTCGTCTTGGGCTCCCGTGAACGAACCACGCTTGTGCCCGAACAGCTCGCTTTCGAAGAGCTCGCGCGGCACGCACGCCGCATTCATGGCGACGAACGATCGGTCGCGCCGAGGGCTCTGCGCGTGAATCTGACGCGCGACGACTTCCTTTCCGGTCCCCGTCTCACCGAACACGAGCACCGTCTCGTCCGTAGGCGCGACGGTTCGGACGAACTCGCGAACGTCCTCGAGGACACCGCTCACGCCAACGAGCGGCGCGACGCCCGGCACTCCGTCCGGCGCCACTCGCCCTCGCTCATGCAGGACCTGACGCAGCAAGGGTTTCAGCACATCGGCATCGACAGGCTTTTCGAGGAACGAAAACGCCCCGAGGCGCATGGCTTCGACTGCGGCCTTCACCGTCCCGTGACCGGTGAGTACGATGACGCTCGTCGGAATGGGACCACATCGACGAAGGACCTCCAAACCGTCGATGCCCTTCATCTTGAGGTCGAGCAGCGCGACATCGGGAGGAGAGCTGTTCGATAGAACCTCGACCGCTTCTTCGCCGCTCCCGGCTTCAGATACGGAGTAGCCACCGCGGCGGAGCGCTTTGGCCATGGCGAAGCGGAAAGCCGCATCGTCGTCGATGATCAGAACGCTACCGTTCATGCTCAGTGAGCACGATGTTGCAGCCCAGGAGCATTTGCAAGGGTCGCCGCACCGGCAGGCAGTTTGACCCGCGCGAACGCGCCGCCTGGAGAGCCGTTCTCGATGCTCAGCTCCCCGCCCATCGTTTGAATGAGCATGTAGGACGCGTACAAACCGAGCCCGGTGCCTTCACCAGGCGGTTTGGTGGTCGCAAAGGGCTCGAAGAGTCGACCTTCGATGTCCGGATGCAGCCCGGGCCCTTCGTCCTGGACGCCGATCTCGATCGTCGACCCCGAGCGAGTCGCGGACAGCCAGACCCCGGTCCCGCCCGCCTCGCGATTCGCGTCGACTGCGTTCTGAAGGAGGTTCACGAGAACCTGAAGCAATCGGTCGGGATCCGCCGCAACGCGCAGCCCTTCGACGGAGTCCGCGATGTGGAGCGAGGGTCCGCCTTCTCGAACACCTGCAAACACGAGCGCTCGCGCGCGTTCGATGATGGGCAGGAGCTCCACCGATGCCTCCATCCTCAGACGAGGCAGCGAACCGCCGGTCAGCAACGAATGGGTAATGCGACCGAGCCTCTCCGTTTCGTCGCGAATCAGCGCGGCTGACTCGGACAGGTCCGACTGAAGCGCGGTGTCGCCTCCGAGGGAACGAATCGCCTCGCGCATGTCGGCCGCAAGCGTTCGAATGGTCGCAAGCGGGGTGTTGAGCTCGTGTGCCACACCCTGCGCGACGCGACCGAGGCTGGCGAGCCGTTCGGCCCGGAGAAGCCTCCGCTCCGCAAGCAGAATCTGGGTTCGGTCGACATAGAGGTTCATGATTCGCGAAGGCAGCCCCTCCCTCGAGTCGAGCGGAAACGAAAGCATCTCATAGCGCCGACCCTCGACCTCGAAGCGGCAGCGCCCTTCGACCCTTTCGTCACGCGCGCGATATACAGGGCAGATGCCCGCGGGCTGAGTCTCGCACTCCCGGCGATCGACCGGACACTCCCACGTGCCTTCCACGCTCGCTTCGGGAGCGAGCTCGTCGGCGAGTCGGTTGCGCCACTCGATGCTGCCGTCTCCACCGACCACCTCGAGTCCCGCTTCGAGCTCGTCCAACGTGTTGGAGATGATCTGGTATTCGAGCTCCGCCTGATCGCGCGCGGTCGCAAGCGCTCGTTCGCGGTCGCGAAGCTCACGCACCGCATGCAGAACGACATACGCGATGGCGATGGCGGTCGTGGTGAACGCCGCGACGTTCGCGATGGTGTCCCAGGGCTGGGGCGGATCCCACGTGCCGATTTGGAGCGCCGGCACCCACTGGACGATCACCAAGAATCCGGCGCCAGCAAACGCCGCCGCGGTTGCCACCAACGTCGCACCCGGCCCTCCGAGGATCGCGATGAGCGCAAGATGAAGGACGTAGAGCCCAATGAACGGAGACGCGATGCCACCCGCGGCCCAGAGCACGATCGTCAAGAGCACGAGATCGACGAGAGCCTGCGAGACCGCCGCACGCTTTCCGGACGCGGGGCTCCGTCTCAAGAGAAATACGTTGTACGCACAGCCTGCAACGAAGACACCGAGGAATACCGGCCACGCGACTCCGGGAAACCGACCGGCCAAGACGAACCCGGTGGCCGCCAACACGCCGGCCATGGCCACCCAGCGCAGGTTGATCAGCCAGCGGATTCGATCGGCGCTGAAGTCGTCACGTTCGAGCGTGTCGGCAAACACGCGGGAACGGCTGGGTTCCGAGGCGATCATGCGTTCTCCCGTTTTGGGGTCGATCGGGCCCACCGACCAGGTTACAACGATTCGACCGAGTGATGGCAAGCGAAACCGGGGACAGAAAGGCCGTAATGACAATCCTCTTGGTCTCGACGCTGCTGACGATGCTCGGCATCGCGGGGGTCCTGCGCGGCGCATACGACCTTTCCTCACAGCCCGTCCCCGAGGACCTGCGGGAGCTCTATCAGGAGGACACCGAGGTGACGGAGCTCCAGGTGCAGCTTCTGGAGGCACAGGTCAGCAACCCTTACCGGCGTCCGATGGCCGCAGCCAACGTCATCGTTTCGGCGCTGGTTCTCATCGGCAGTTTCCTGCTGAGCTGGCGACGGAAGCTCGCCCAGTGGTGGATCAAGCAAGCCATCGTGGCGAAGCTGCTGTGGATCCTCGCCTATACGATCACGCTCGTGCAGCACATCAAGCTCACCTTCCCTACCGTGGTGCTGGAGCAGGCGGGCGCGGGACTCCAAGAGATCATCGGAGGCGTGATCATCGTCAGTCTCGCCAGCGCGGCGCTTCACGTTGCCGCCGCTTATCGCGCAACCCGCCCCGACATCCGCGAGTTCATCGCCGCAAAGGGCCGCTCCTAAAAGCCCACGCGCCGCATCACGGCCCGCGGAAGCGAGCGAATGACGGCCATGATCAGCCGCCACGGAGACGGGCTGTACACGACGGGCGAACCGCGATCGACGGCCTTGAGCACCTGACGCGCAACCCCCTCAGGCTCGCCTGCAAACGGAGGAGGATCGAGGCCCGCCGTCATGCTGGTCTTCACGAACCCCGGCTTCACCGTGACGACTCGCAGGCCGTCCGCGTGATGCTTGTGATCAAGCGCTTCGAGGTAACGCGTGAGTCCGGCCTTCGCCGCACCGTAAAGAACCACCGGCTTTCGGCCGCGCTCGCCAGCCACCGAGCTGAAGACACACAAGGTGCCGCCGCCCTCCCTGAGAAGCACGCGCTTCGCCGCCTCGCAAAACAGCACGGTGTTGGTGAAGTCGACGCGGAGCAAACGCTCGGCGAGGTCGGGATCCGCTTCGAGCTCGTCTTGGGTGGCGAACACACCGGCGGTAACGATGACCGCGTCCAATCCGCCAAGGGCCTCGCACGCATTGGAGACCGCCCTGTCGAAGCCTGCGGGATGCTCGAGGTCGCATTCCACACACGGCCTGCTCGGCGTATCGCCGCGGACACCGAGGTCCGCCGCACTTCGCTCGAGGTCGTCGAGATTGCGACCCAGCAGGCAAAGCTCATCGCCGCGCTCTGCCATCAGCCGCGCAAGAGCGCGACCCATTCCTTTCGTGGCCCCCAAAAACGCGACCTTCATTTCAGTCCCCCATCAAGCGTGCCGACTGCGCGCTTCGGAAGCGACGCTCCGGATCCCATCGGTCGCGAATCGCCTGAAACTCGACCAGCCGCTCGCCTTCCATCGCCTCAAAATGCTCGCGGCGGGTGAATGAGTCCTTCGCGAGGTAGATGCGGCCGCCTTCTTCCAGCACCTGCTCGTTGAGCGCGTCGACGAGCGCCTGCGTGTCGTCGCGAACCGCGATGTCGAGTGCGAGCGTGATGCCCGGGCGGGGGAACGACAACACGCCACGACCCTTTCGGCCAAAGTCTTTGATGACGCAGAGAAACGATGCCCCGCCCCGAGCGGTGAGCACCTCGAGCACCCGCCGAGCGGAGCCGCGTCCAGCCTCGCGCGGGAGCACGCACTGATATTGCGTGAAGCCCCGACGACCGTACATGCGATTCCACGAACGAATCGAGTCGAGAGGATAGGTAAACGATTGGTTGCTGACGATGCCGCTCGACTCTCGTCGCCACTGCTTTCGATAGTAGAGCTCGTTGAACAGCCGGATGGTCAGACCGTTGAGCACCCACGAGGGCCAGTCGAAGTAGAGGCTCGGTTGAAGCCCCGCCTTGGGTGGGTTCGCAGGAGCCTCGGAAGGCTCCGCCCATCGACCGGCCATCAGAATGCCGCGACCCATGTTCGTTCCGCGTGCCAGGCAGTCGATCCATCCCATCGTGTACGGCCAGGCGGGCGCAGCCCCTTCTAGCGCGTCTTGGAACTCGTCGATGTCGTGGATGCGGCGGCTTTCCTGCCAGACCCATTGGGATGGGATTCGGCGAAGGCCGAACTCCACTTCGAGCACGTGCCCGGTGAGGCCCATTCCCCCAATGGTCGCGCGAAACAGGTCCGGGTGTTGCTCGGGCGAACACTCGACGACGCGACCATCGGCGACGCGCATCCTGAGTGAAGTGACGTGATCCCCGAAGTCGCCGTCTTTGTGCTGGTTCTTCCCGTGAACGTCGGCCGCCACCATTCCGCCGAGCGTCACGAAGCTCGTACCAGGCGACACCGGTGTGAAGTAGCCGCGAGGCATGAACAGCCGGTTCATCTCACGGAGCGAGAGCCCAGCCTCCGCGCGAATCGCGCCGGTCGACTCGTCGAAGGAGAGGATGCGATCTGCGTACGTCGTGTTGAGGACGTCGGGACTCGACTCGGCGGGAAGCGACGAGTCCCCATAGGAGCGGCCGAGCCCTCGAGAGAGATTCGCCCGGCGGCTAATTCGCTCGAGATCCTCGCCCACTCGCTCCCGACCCTGGGCGGAGTGCCGGCCCCATCCGGAGAGCGTAGAAAGAGGTGGCTCGTTCATGCCGATTGGAGTGTAGCTCGCTGCGAGCCTAGCCCCTAGCGACTGCGTTTCGGCATCAGCTCCGCCCGAAGCTCTTCGGCGCGGTCGGTTCGTTCCCACGTAAATGTCTTCTCGGTGCGACCGAAGTGCCCGTACGCAGCGGTCGGGGCGTAAATCGGGCGAAGAAGATCCAAGGTCTCGGTGATCGCTGCCGGCCGGAAGTCGAAAAGGCGAGTGACGGCCTTCGCGATTTCATCGTCGGGAACGACTCCGGTGCCGAACGTGGTGACGTAAACACCCATCGGTTTGGCGACACCGATGGCGTACGCAACCTGCACTTCACACCGAGCCGCGACCTTCGAGGCCACGATGTTCTTCGCGACGTAGCGGGCGAAGTACGCCGCGCTTCGATCGACCTTCGAAGGGTCTTTGCCGCTGAACGCACCACCGCCGTGGCGGCCCATTCCGCCGTACGTGTCGACGATGATCTTTCGCCCGGTTAGTCCCGCGTCACCGTAAGGGCCGCCCACGACGAAACGCCCGGTCGGGTTGATGTGAAATTTGGTCTTCTTGTCGATCATCGCGACGGGGAGCGTCTTCTTGATGACCTCCTCGACGATCGCTTCGCGCAGACGCTTTTGCTTGACGTCTTCCGCGTGCTGGGTGGACACGACCACGGCGTCGAAGCGCCTCGGCTTCCCGTCCTCGTATTCGACGGTGACCTGCGTCTTGCCGTCCGGTCGAAGCCCTTCGATGATGTTCTTCTTGCGAACCTGCGACAGCCGGCGCGCAAGCTTGTGCGAAAGGTCGATCGGCATCGGCATTAGCTGCCGCGTCTCGTTCACTGCGAAGCCGAACATGAGGCCTTGGTCGCCCGCACCCTGCTCCTTCTTGGAGGTCGAATCGACGCCTCGCGCAATGTCGGGGGACTGCTGCTCGACGGCAGCCAAGATCCCGCAGGTGTCCGCATCGAAGCCCATCGACGAATCGGTGTAGCCGATGTCCGCGATCGCTTTCCGGACGATCTTCGCGATCTCGATGTTAGCTTCCGAGGTCACCTCGCCGCCACACACCACGAAGCCGGTCTTCACCATCGTCTCGACCGCAACGCGGGAACGTGGGTCCTGTGCCAGGTAGGCATCGAGCAGCGAATCGCTGATCTTGTCGCAGATTTTGTCTGGGTGACCTTCGGTCACCGACTCGGAGGTGAAGAGGTATCGGCTCATATCGGCGGAAGCCTCTTATCCGCGACGAGGGCCGGAGTCAACCGGCCCTGGGCTCAGAGCGGCAGCTCCTGAGCATACGAGGCGACCACCTTCAGGCTGTAGGCGTCACAGTCGCCACGAAACTCCGTGGGCTCGACGGCGATGAGCAGCGTCCCGACCTTGGACATCTGGCCGCTCGGGCACTTCCGCTCGATGGCAACGCTGCGCTCGTCCGTCACGCAGAAGTCGATGCCGTCGATGTTGTCGACCCGCCCGGAGCACCCTGCGAGACCGAGCCAGCCGTCGGGGCAGAGGTACGTCATTGCGATCAATCTTTCACTTTGTCCGTTGGAAGCGTCCGCGAGAACTGGCGTCCACGCGTCCAGCGTATGAATCATGTAGTAATCTACGTCACTCTCGCCGTGGAGTGAGGCCTCCACGCCGACGCTCCACGCCTCCTGAACGCAGTTCACTCCACCGAGCTCGGGGCCGCAAATCAACGCGACACTCTCGAAGGTGTCGTTGACCTCGTACGGGTCGTCGCACACGCATCGACCCTGCTCGCAGCGGTATCCATCCCCGAAGCCGTTGTCGGCGCAAGTCCCGCAGAGAGTCGGGTCGCCGCACACCGTTGCCTGACCACACTCCACGCCCTGCGCTTCACAGGTGCAGTCGTCGACGCACTCGTACTTGAATTCGTTGGTGAGCACACATTCGGCGCCGCCGGCACACGGCGGACAAACCGTGTTGCTCCCGCACCCGTTCGCTAGACCGCCAGGCGGCGAGCATTCGTTCTCCGAGCAGGGATACGTAGGCTCGCAGCAGTCGCCGTCGACGCACACCTCGTCCCCCGTGCAGCGACCTCGGCAAGCGTCGTCGCAAGTCTCGCCCTCCGGGCATTCGCACTGAAACTGGTCGTTGCAGACCTGCCCATCTCCGATGCAGGTACCGCAGTCGATCGTCTCGCCTTGCTCTCCGCAGCGCGTCGGAACCTGGCCGCACTCAGCGCCTTCGATCCCCGCGGTGGCGCATGTCACCTCTTCACAGCCGCAAAGGAAGTTCTGCCCGTTCGCGCCGCAAACACTGCCCTCGGGGCAGCTCCCGCATTCGATGAAGCCGTCACAGCCGTCGGGCAGAGACCCGCACTCGACGTGGATATCGAGCGCCCCGAACTCCGTGATGACCTGTTCGCAGGTCTTCGGCTCGCATGCAGGCTCCGAGGCATCGTAGCAGCGGTTGTCGCTCGACCAGCAGGAGTACCCCGAAGGGCAGTCCGAGGGCTGACCGCAGGCGAAGACCCCGTTCTTGAGAGCAAGGTCGCAGCCGCCGAGCGCGACCCAAGAAAATGCGGCGACGACGAGCGAAAGCCGCACACAATTCATCAGAACTTGCCCTTCACGTGGATGCCTCCCGGACCGATGCCGACCTCAGGAATCGCCTCTTCGTGACCACCCGTCAGCTGCCAGATCACGCCACCGAGAACTCCGGCGGCTCCAACCGACATCAATGCGATCCCTGCCTTGGTTCGCTTGGGCGCACGGTCTGCCATCTCTTCGACGCTCGAATAGCTCGAGCCCGGCTCCGCGTTTTCGACCTTGTTCTGGTCGCGCTGACCCAAACCGAAGAGCACCGCACCCACGACGACCGTCGCGCTTCCCGCGCCGATCGTGATCCATGGGCCAGGGCCGGGACCGACGTACTCCGTGAGCGGTCGTTCCGCTTTCACTCGCGCGGCGGCTTCGATCGCGGCCTGTCTTGCCTCGATTTCTGCTTCGAGATCGGCGCGGCGGCGCTCCTCGATCGCGAGTTGAAGGACGGCGATGCGGCTCTCGACGTGCTCACGGTCGGCGCTCTTCGGCCTCGCGCGAAGGTAGCCTTGGTACGCCTCGAGGGCGTCTTCGTCGAGCCGCATGCGGTCGGAGACCGTAGCGATGTTGTAGAGGAGATCCGGGCTACCCGTGAGCCTGTAGGCCTGCCTGAAGTTGCTTAGCGCCTTTTCGAAGTCGCCGGCGGAGTACGCGCGTGTACCCGCTGCAAATGCCTTCTTGGCCTGCGCGATCCGAGCCTCGCGGGACGCTTCGCTCTGTGCTTCGACGACTGACGCTGAAGACGCGCAGACGAAAGCGAAAGCCAAGATCACCACCAAACGCATCTATCCCCCAACCAAGCAAGCGCGCGTCGGAAACGCGCCCTCACAAGGTAGCAGTCGGAAAAATGGAATGCTCAGGTCGGCTCGATGTAGGGAGCTCTGTGTTTCGAGATGCGCGTGTCGCCCTCCCACTCGGGGCTTGGGTGTGGGTAGTCGAGATTGTAATGCAACCCACGACTCTCTCGGCGCGCGCTGGCGCAGCGAATGATCAGCTCGGCGACGTCGGCGATGTTTCGCAGCTCGAGCATGTCCCTGTTGACCAGATGGGCCCAGTAGTACTCGCGAATTTCTTCCTGTAGGGTGCCGATTCGTCGTGAGGCACGTCGCAGCCGCCGGTCGGTGCGAACGATCCCCACATAGTTCCACATGAACCTTCGTATCTCGTCCCAGTTCTGAGAGACGACGACGGCTTCATCACTCGCCACGGCCTCCCCGACGTCCCAATCGGGAACGTCCTGAACGAATGGTGCGTTCCCCGCATCGAGCGATGCGCGCGCGGCCTGCGCGGTTCGGTTTCCGTAGACCAACCCCTCGAGCAACGAGTTGGATGCGAGTCGGTTCGCGCCGTGAAGCCCGGTGCACGTGACCTCTCCCACCGCCCAGAGCCCTGGGAGCGTCGTCGCGCCCTTGTCGTCGACGACCACGCCTCCGCAGAGGTAGTGCGCGGCGGGAACCACCGGAATCGGAGTCTTGGTCATGTCGATACCGAACTCCAAGCAGCGAGCGTCGATGTTTGGGAAGCGCTCCTTGAGGAACGACGGCGACTCGTGGGTCATGTCGAGGTACACGCAGTCGTCGCCGCGACGCTTCATTTCGTAGTCGATCGCGCGAGCCACGACGTCGCGAGGGGCGAGGTCCTTCATCTCGTGGTGCTCGGCCATGAACGCGTCGCCGTTCTTGAGCCGGAGCACGCCCCCCTCGCCTCGAAGTGCCTCACTAATGAGGAAGCTCTTCGCGTCGGGGTGGTAGAGGCAGGTCGGGTGAAACTGAAAGAACTCCATGTTGGAGATGGTTGCGCCCGCGCGGTACGCCATCGCAACGCCATCGCCCGTCGCGACGTCCGGATTCGACGTGTAGAGGTAGACTTTGCCCGCGCCACCGGTGGCGAGAACGGTCGCGCGCGCGATGAACGTGTGAACCTCCCCATTGGTTTCGTCGAGCACGTAGGCGCCCACGACTCGTGGCTCCCGATCGAACTTCGAGGCCTCGACCAGGTCGACCGCCATGTGGTTCTCGATGATTTCGATGTTCGGAGATAGCGCCGCCGCGTCGACCAGAACGCGTTGTACCTCGGCGCCGGTGATGTCCCCGGCGTGGACGACACGGCGAGCGCTGTGACCGCCCTCGCGCGTGAGGTCGAGAGAGTCGCCATGTTCGCGGAGACTGAACTGCGCGCCGAGGTCCATCAGCTCGCGGATGCGGTCTGGACCGTCACGTACGACCATTTCGACCACCTCGAGGTGGGCAAGGCCGCCTCCGGTTCCCATCGTATCGCGCACGTGAGCCTCGAACGAGTCCGCCGGATCGAGGACGGCCGCAATGCCGCCCTGAGCCCAGTTCGTCGCGGAGTCGCTTCGGGCGCGCTTCGTGACCATGGTCACGCGTCCGTAGCGAGCCGCCTCGAGCGCAAAGCTCAGACCCGCCACGCCGCTACCCAGCACGAGGTAGTCACATTCGACGCGCATGAACCGCGCAGTCTACCACGCTCTACAGGGAGAGTTGAGATGGGTGTCGCGGCCCATCCGGAGGAACGAAGTACTGAAAATAACTCACGTGGTACCCCCCTAACTTGTCGACGACGTGGTCGCCGAGCAGGTAGCCCCGAGCGGACAGATTCGCCGTCTCGCCGGGAAGGAAGGTCAGGACGTCGAATGCTCGCGGCTGAAACAGCTCGACGATAGAGCCGACGAGCTCGTTCAGCTTTCCACGGAAATCATGGTTGGTTTCGAAGCTCACATAGCTCCCGGACGACTCAGGAGTCACGTGGATCGTGTAGTATTCGTTGCCGCTCAACGCGTTCAGGGAATAACCGGCCGGCTCGAAGACATGTTCAGACGTGGTGAACCCTGGAAACAATGATTCCACCCCGAGAGCGGAGGCCATCGCGCCACGACCCTCCGGACCTCCAATGAAGCGTCGTGCAACCTCGCGGTCGATGGCGTGCATCAGAACCTCGACAGTCGGATCGGTCGACTCAGGCTCGAACGGACGAGTGGTGTGGAACACTTGGACGTAGTGACCGTGCTCGTCTCCGAAGCGTATCGCCCGTCCCGGGACGAGGGACTGCAGGCGTCGCGCGTCGTCGTAGAAGGTCGTCGGCTGATGCTCGGGGTAGTGCTCGTTCTTTCGCTCGTATACCATGAACGCGATCGCCTCCGCCGGGACATGACGAAGGAACTCTTCGAACGCATCGACCAGCGTCGTTTGGCCGCAGGTGATCATCACGAACCAATCGTCGTACACGAAGAGGCTGGACTCGGAGAGCAGGTACGCGTCGCAGGCCTCGTTTCGGAGGGTCGTGAGAATCTGCGCACCCGCAGCGTGGACGATTCCGCGCCAGACCGATTCACCCAAACCTCGAAGGGAACCGTGCTCGGGCGTCACGACCAGCTCGAGTTTCTTCTCGGGTCCCTCGAAAAAGCTCGGCGTCGACATGCCGACGCCCATGATGCGCACATGCGCGGGAAGTGCAAGGGATGCGGGCGCATTTTGGCGTGAGTCCTCGGCCGGCGATACACTCGGCCGCGATGGTCAAGGTGCTGCTCACGTCGTCGTTAGTTGCCGTCGTGCTCGTCGCTTCGGCGAACGCGCACGCGGACATCTATCGATGCAAGCGTGCCAACGGCACGCAGCACTACACGAACATCCGGGAACCGGGACGACGCTGCGAGCTGGTCGTCCGAAGCAGCAAGAAGAAGGCATCGAGCGGTTCAGCGAGAAAGAAGGGGTCCTCGTCAAAACCGAAGTCCACCGGAATCAAAGACCCGGCGCGATACCGACGCTATGACAGCCTCATCGTGGAGGCAGCGCGGTTGTATCAACTCCCCGAGCCCTTCATTCGCGCAGTCGTTCGAGTCGAGAGCGACTTCAACCCTACGGTCGTGAGCCGTGCGGGCGCGATGGGCCTGATGCAGCTCATGCCGAAGACCGCTCGCTCAATGGGCGTCTCCGACCCGTTCGACGCGCGTCAGAACATTCTCGGCGGGGCCCGCTACCTGCGGATACTCGCCAATCGGTTCAAGGGGGATCTCGTGTTGACGGTCGCCGCCTACAACGCAGGGCATGGCGCCGTCGAGAAGTACAGCGGCATTCCTCCGTACAAAGAGACTCAACGCTACGTGCGCCGCGTGCTGAAGCACTACTACGCGTATCGCTCGGAGAGCCCGCAGTAGCCCATGATCCCGACGCTCATCGCAGCCGCGGTCGTGGGAGTCCTTGCACCCCTCATGCGCTCGAGAGCTTGGAGAGTCCCCTTCGGCCTGCTCTCGATCGCGACTGTCCTCCGCGCCTTCTTCGGTGCCTTCTTGACCGTTCTCGTGATCGGGTCGGTTGCACTCGTCGTCCTGCGGGCGAGCTCGTTTGGCGATGCGGATCTGGCCGCCGCGGTGTTTGGCGGCGTCGTAGGTCTTGGCCTGACCTGGACTTCGGCCCGACGGATGCGCGACATTCGAGGCCTTACCGTACTCTGCCAGCGCATCGGTGAGGAAGACGCCAAGGACCAAGCGCTCGCAGCGCTGGACCGGCTGCTCGACGGCATCCGTGCCGGAGACGCTCAGCGCTACATCGCTCTCGTCTTGATGGCCACAGGCCCGCTCACCCACGCCGGCATGTGGGAAGCCGCGCGCGCACGCTTGCGAAGCCTCGGCGACCTTCCGCTGACCACCGCACAGTCGGTGCTTTGCAACCAGGCGCTCGCGACGTGCGAGCTCCAGTTTGACGACCTCGATGCGGCCCAGGCAGCGATCGGTCGAATCGAGCGTCCCACCGAACCCTCGATCGAGGTATGGCTCGTGGCCATGGAAGCTCTGCTCATGGCCTTACGAGGCGAGTCGGAGCGAGCGCTCGCACACATCGGGGGGCAGGATACGTCGGACAACGCGTCACTCCAGGCGTCGCATCGGTTGGTTCACGCGCACATCTACGCGGCGCGAGGGGACGTGGCCGCGGCGACGACCGAGCTCGAACGCCTGAAAGAGGAGGCGGGCCGCGCAGGCCTCGAGAGGGTCACTCGGCCCCGCGGCCCCGCGACCGAGCTCGCGGAGCAGATGCTCGAGGCCGCCCCTCCTTGACTCCCAGAAACCAGCGCCCTAGAGGCGCTGTCTAAGATGTGGAGGTTTCCATGGGATCCACTTCCCTCGACGACGTGAAGCAGGCGCTTCGGCAAGTCGAAGACCCAATTTTCAAAAAGCCAATCGGTGCTCTCGGCACTCTGCTCGAAGCTCGCCTCGACGGCGACCGAGTCCATGCACGAATCCGCGTGAGCTCGCCGTCGGAGGAAGTTCGGAAGGCGATCGAAAGCGGAGTCGAGGCTGCGGTACGGCCCTTGGGCGTCGAGTTCGTCGAGCTGGACCTCGAGGTCAGCGTCCCCACACGAGAAGCCACGAGTGAGGACCCGATCCCGGACGTGCGAAACGTCATTCTCGTGATGAGCGGCAAGGGAGGCGTTGGGAAGAGCACGGTCGCGACCAACCTCGCGCTCGCTCTTCGGCGTTTGGGCACGCGCGTCGGACTGCTCGACGCCGACATCTACGGGCCGTCCCTTCCGACGATGCTCGGGATCCAGGGTCACCCCACGTCGAAAGATGGCAAGCGCATTCAGCCGCTTCAGCGATTCGGCATCAAGCTCATGAGCATCGGGTTCCTTTTGGAAGATCCGAGGCAAGCCGTCGTTTGGCGAGGGCCGATGCTCCACGGTGCGCTGCAGCAGTTCGTGAGCGACGTCGACTGGGGCGGCCTGGACTACCTGATCATCGACTCGCCGCCCGGCACCGGAGATGTCGCACTCACGCTCGCCCAGAAGCTTCGGCTCACAGGAGCCATCGTGGTCACCACGCCCCAGGAAGTCGCGCTGCAGGACGTCTACAAGTCGGTTTCGATGTGCCGAAAGCTCAACATTCCGATCCTCGGCATCGTCGAGAACATGAGCTACTTCACCGACACGGCCGGTGTGAAGCACGACCTCTTTGGAAGCGGCGGCGGCGAGAAGATCGCTGAGTACGCCGAGGCGCCGCTATTCGGACAGGTGCCCATCGACACCCAGGTTCGGGAGTGGGGCGATCAGGGGACCCCGATTGTCCAAGCCGCGCCCGCCTCGCCGGCGGGATCCGCCTTCTCGCAGATCGCCGACGCCCTGGCCGAGCGCGTTGCCAAGGAGCATTTCGAGCGCAGCGGGAGCGAGTCAGCGCCCGAGGGCGAAGGTCCGAAGAGACTCCGAATCCTTCGCTGAGCTATAACCGGTTCCGTGGACCTATTTGAGCGCCAGGCAGAGGCGTCGTCGCCACTTGCCGATCGCATGCGACCCAACCGACTCGAAGACGTCGTGGGCCAGTCGCACCTGCTCGGGGACGGGCACATTCTCGCTCGTGCGATTCGAGCGGACCGAATCCCGTCGATGATCCTCTGGGGTCCCCCCGGCACGGGTAAGACCACCTTGGCGCACGTCATCGCGAACGAGACGAATTCAATCTTCGTTCCCTTCAGCGCAGTGCTCGGCGGGGTACCAGAGCTCCGAAAGATCGTCGCGGCCGCCAAGGAGCAGAAGAGCTACTACGGCAAGAAGACCATTCTGTTCGTCGATGAGATCCACCGTTTCAACAAGGCGCAACAAGACGCGCTCCTTCCACATGTCGAAAACGGTACGGTCACCCTCGTTGGTGCCACCACCGAGAACCCCTCATTCGCGGTCAACTCGGCACTTCTATCTCGCGCCCGAGTCTTCGAGCTCAAACCGCTCGTGCCGGACGACCTTCGCGCTCTGCTCGACCGTGCGCTCCGTGACGAAGCCCACGGCGTTGGGCACATTCCGCAGCAGGTCGACGAAGACGCCCTCGAACTGATCGCAACGCATGCCCGCGGCGACGCACGCCGCGCATTGTCTGCCCTCGAGCTTGGTAGCGATTTTGCACAGTCCGCAGGCGTCGAGCGGCTCACGGTTGCCATCGTCCGAGAGGCTCTGGCGACCGAAACGCTGCTCTACGACAAGTCGGGCGAAGAGCACTACAACGTCATCAGCGCGTTCATCAAGTCGATGCGCGGAAGCGATCCGGACGCGGCCGTCTACTGGATGATGCGCATGCTCGAAGCAGGGGAAGAGCCGCTCTTCGTGCTCCGGCGAATGCTGATCTTCGCAAGCGAAGACATCGGCAACGCCGACCCGCGCGCGCTCGAGGTGGCGGTCAACGCAGACGAAGCCTTTCGGAGACTCGGAATGCCCGAAGGCATCTTTCCCATCGCGCAGTGCTGCACGTACCTCGCAAGCGCCCCAAAGAGCAACGCGAGCTACAAGGCGTGGAAGGCGGCGCAGGCCGACGTTCGAGAGCATGGCGCTCTCCCGGTTCCCCTCAGACTCCGAAACGCCGCCACGCCAGCGATGAAGTCGTGGGGCTATGGCGAAGGCTACCGCTATCCGCACGACGAACAGGGCTTCAGCCCGGGAGAGACCTATCTTCCCGAAGCGCTCACCAACCGTCGCTACTACCGACCGACGAATCAGGGGCTCGAGGCTCGCATTCAGGAGCGACTCGCCCAGCTTCGCAAAAGGGACCCTAGCGCGGAGGACGTGTCGGACGCGCCCCTCGAAGAAGAACCCTGAACACCGCCGCGCCACTCTCGCCGGCAGCCTCGATGGTTCCACCGACGCCATCCAATACGACCGCTGCGGCAAAGAGTCCGACGAACCGACTGTAGCGACCGTCGACTCGCCCCTTCAGTGCGCGTTGGCCTTCCAACGTGAAGGCGTCCTCGCGGAGCTCCGGCGCGATCGCCTCGCCGGCATCCTCAACCTCGATCGCAACCCGGTCGGCATCCTGATACACGCGCACCGTCGCGGTGCCGTCCGGAACGTTCGCGCGGGTGTTGTGGAGCAAGAGGTCGACCACCTCGACGGCGACCTGAGCACCCCGCGCATAGAGTTGGTCGCCGCTCGAGATCTCGACCTTCACGGGAACCGGCGTGTCCGCGCGCTCGAGGCGCTCGAGAAACACACCGACGTCGCCGTTCGCAGCTTCGAGAGGAATCTGCCCTGTCAGCCAGCGACTGATCCACGCGACCATGTCGAGACCGCGCCGAAGCTCGCCGACCGCAAGCTTGACGTCCTGAATGGCTTCGCGCGACTCGTTGTCCTCGAGGCCGACCTCCTGCAAGAAGTCGACGTTCGCACTGATGGTCGCCGCCGGGTTCCGGAGGTCGTGAACGAGAAGCCCGAGGGCCTGGCCCAGGTCTTCCGCGATGATCGAGTCCGGCTTCGACACGTGGGCGTCCTACCACGCGACGGAACTCAGGGAAAGACGAGTACTTGGTCTTCGCCGCGTTCGTCGATCAAAGCGCCGATGTGCGAGAGAATCGTCGCGCGTCGCTCGAGAACATCCGCGATCTGACGCGCGCCGAGCAGCGGCCCGACCTCGCTGTCCGGATTCGTTTCGAGGGCGCGCACGATCGCTTCCTCGTCGAGAAGCCGGAGCCGCTCGACCGTCGAGCGGGAGAATCGTTCCGTCTTGGAAAGCCGCTGAAGCAGGCGTTGGAAGCGCGGCTCGAGCAGCGGTGTTGAAAACCCTCGATCGTTGTCCCTCAAGAGCGCGCGGCGGCGCGTCGCATCTGCAGGAAAGTTGCCCCCACTGAAACGATCCCAGTTTCCGATCAGCATGTCGAACACCGCCATGTTCGAAAAATCGCGAGCGAGGGGCTCCTTACCTTTGGGAATCTCGCCCTCCCGGACCCAGTCCTTCCACCTCGAAACATCTTCGTAGCCGACGGAGCGCATTCCCTTCACCCAGTAGATGGCGGCGCCGGGCGCCGAGGCGTCGTCGTCCCAAAGCACCCTGCGCTTCACCTTGGCGCGCCGATCGAGCATGTCGTCGTGAAAACGGTTGCGGACTTCATTCCAGCGAACGCGCCGGTAGGTAGTCGGTGGAACGTTGTCGAGTCCGAGCTCTCTCGAAAGGCGGTACGCGGCAATCTCGTTGCGATACCCGTCGGGAAGCTCGTGGCTACGAACCTTCATCGCCGCGGTCACGCGGGCGACGGTCCGCATGCGAAGCACGACCGAACTGTGCCCAACTGGCTTGAAGCTTCTCGACCTGGCCGTCGAGATGACCTCGAGAATCTCGTCCGGATCCTCGTCGACGCCGATGAAGCGAGGTGCGGCCTCGCCCCGCGCGAGCGCCGCGGGGGCAAGGAGCAGGATCACGCCCAGCGCGATCTCAGCGAACGCCGGCGAACAGATTCTTCGCAATGACCATCCGCTGGATTTGGGAAGTTCCCTCGTAGATCTGAAGGATCTTCGCGTCGCGCATCAGCTTCTCGACGGGGTATTCCGTGATGTAGCCGTTGCCGCCGAAGACCTGAACTGCATCCGTGGCCACCTGCATTGCGCTGTCTGCGCCGAAGGCTTTGCTGTAGGACGCAACGAGAGAGTTTCGCCCGCCGTTGTCGATCTGCCAGGCAGCCTTGAGGACCAGCAACCGCGTCGCTTCGTACTTGATGCCCATCTCGGCGATCATGGCCTGCACCATCTGATGCTCTGCGATCGGCACGCCGAAGGTCTTCCGTTCGAGGGCGTACGCGATCGACTCTTCCATCGCCCGGCGCATGAGGCCGCAGGCGCCGGCACCGATGTCGGGTCGCGTACGGTCGAAGGTCTGCATGGCGAGCTTGAAGCCATGTCCCTCTTCAGCGAGGAGTTGGTCCGAGGTCACCCGCACATCTTCGAAGTTGATGACCGCGGTGTTGCTGGCGCGCTGGCCAAGCTTGTCTTCGGTCTTGCCGACGCTGACGCCCGGTGCGTCGCGATCGATGACAAACGCCATGATCCCGCTGTGGCGAAGCGAGGGATCGACCGTCGCGAAGACGACGTACCAACGCGCCCAGGCCCCGTTGGTGATGTAGATCTTCTCGCCGTTGATCACGTAGTCGTTGCCGTCCTTTCGGACGCGCGTCTGGATGCCGGCTGCGTCGCTGCCTGCCGCCGACTCGGTGATTGCATAGGAGGCGAAGACCGGTTCGGAGGTCAGCAAGCCGAGGTACTTCTTCTTCTGGGCGTCGTTGCCGGCGATGAGGATGGGAGTCGCCGCAAGCGTGTTCGCCGTCATGCTGGTCTGGATGCCGGTGCAGCCGTACGCGAGCTCCTCCGTGAGGAGCACGTTGTCGAGCTCGGTCATTCCGGCGCCCCCGTACTCCTCGGGAATCGTCGGCCCCACAAACCCGAGCTCCCACGCCTCCTTGTAGACGTCCATGGGAAACTCGTGCGTGCGATCCGCCTGAGCGGCGACGGGAATGATCTTCTCGCGTGTGAAGCGCTTCGTCTCCTCGACGAGCGTCTTCTGTTCGGGGGTCAACTCGAAATTCAGCATGGTGCTACCTCGTAATCAGCGGCGTCGCTCCTGCTCACGACGCTCGAGCTCCGCTCGGACGGCGCGAGCTCCCATTCGAAATCCAAACGCAAAGCCAATGAGCAAAATGCCCGGAATGTAGATGATGTGCGCGACGGACGGCATCAACCGCCCTCGATGGCCCGAACCTCTGCGGCAAGCCGCTCGAGCTCTTCGGCGGTCTGGCGCTGAAGGCCGCGCATTCGGAAGAGAAAGAGGAAGAGAAGCACCCAAACGACAGCGTACGCTGCGATCAGAAGGGCGCCTCCCGGGACGCTCTCGGCCTCGGGGCCGGTGACGCCCACGAACTGTGCGGCGCGTTCCTCCGCTGCGGTCTCGACCGAGGCCGCCTCAGGGGGCTCGCCATCGACCTGTGCTGCGACGGGTGAGGTGAGGAGCAGCGAAAGTCCCAAGACGACAGAAGTAGCAAGAGCGCGCATGACCGTTCCCTTCATCGGTGCATCAGCTGGAAGCGGAGATTGGTGGCTTCCTCACGTTGACGCTCGACGGAGGCTCTGGACCATATCAGCAATATCGTCAGACCGGTGAACGCGATGAAGCTCGCGGCGAGAGCCAGGTACATGTCGGACTCGAGGCCGCCGCCCTTCCCCGTGATGACGGTCGGATGGACACCACGCCAACGCTGGACGCTGTAGTGAATCAGTGGGAGGTCGATGAGCCCGAAGAGCGCGAGCCCCGAGGCGAATCGCTTCTCGACCTCGCCCGCGCCGCCCGTTGACCGGAGCGCCAGATAGGCCGCGAAGATCATGCCGGCGAGGAGGGTGGTGGTGAGTCGTGGATCCCAGGTCCACCAAACGCCCCAAGCCTTTCGCGCCCACAGCGGCCCCGTGAGCAGCACGATCACGCAGAACAACATGCCAACCTCAGCGCCCGCAACGCCGAGCGCGTCCCACTTTGGGCTCCGCTTGATGAGGTACATTGCGCTCCCGACGGCGGAGACGACGAAGCCTAGATACATCGCGTAGGCGCTCGGCACGTGGAAGTAGAAGATCTTCTGCACGACGCCCATCTGCTTCTCGACCGGCGCGACGGCGAAGACCAGATAGAGAGTCACCGCGAAGAGTGCGGCGGTGACGACGAGAGTCAGCACCCACATCGTGCTGTTCCCCGAATAACGTGTTCTCCCGGTCATGATCGGCCTGGACGCTAGCATGCCGCAAAACGGGCGTCAGCTGTCTTCGCTGAGCGTCTCCCGTTATCTTAGGCTCGGTTTGCCGTTCGGACAGTGCGCCGCTAAAGACGGCCAGGATGGATTTGTTCGACCGCCGCTTCCTTTTCGTCGTGGGCAAAGGCGGCGTCGGAAAGACCACGGTGGCAACTGGCCTCGCCCTCGCGGCAAGTCGCCGCGGCAAGAAGGTCCTCCTCGCGATGGTGAACTGCAAGGAGCGCGCGAGTCAGCTGCTCGGCACCGATCCGATCGGGCCAGAGATCGTGAACGTCGCCGAGAATCTCGACGCGGTGAACATGACGCCCGACGCAGCGCTCGAGGAATACGGGATCATGATCCTCAAGGTGAGGGCGGTGTACAACGCCGTCTTCAGGAACAAGCTCATCCGCGCGTTTTTGAAGGGAACTCCCGGCCTCGAGGCCTGGTCGATGCTTGGAAAGGCGTTCTACCACTCGAACCCGCCCCGCGGTGAACCGGACTACGACCTGGTGATCGTCGACGCCCCAGCGACCGGTCATGCCCTGGACATGCTGCGGGTTCCCTTCGTCATCGAAAACGTTGCACCTCCAGGCATTTTGAGGCGAGACGCCGCCCGAGCGGTCGAGATGTTTCGCGACCCGGATCGAGCCGGTGCCGTCCTAGTCACGCTGCCGGAGTACATGCCGGCAAGCGAAACGACGGAACTTGCCGATGCGCTGACCAGCGAACTCGGCATCTCGGTGTTGCAGCTCGTCGTCAACCGAGTCTTGAACGTCCTGTTCGCCGAGGATGAGAAAGCGACTGTGGAGTCGCTTCCCGATGCGCTTGCCCAGGACAGCCCAATCCGCGGGCTCGCGGTCGCCGGCCGACGTCGTGTGCTTCGCGAGAACGTGCAAGCCAAAGCGATTCGACGTGTGCGTCAGCACATCCACGCTCCCGTAAGCGAGCTTCCTCACTACGAAGGGCTCGAGGGCGATCGCACCGCCGTCGACGAGCTCAGTGAAGCACTCCTCGAATACTTCTGACCGCTTGCGAGGCGCGCACAATCCTGTAGCTTGCTGATCTACGATGCCTGGTTCGGTTACAACGGGTCTTTCCTTTCAAACACCTTTGATTTTCGAACAGGGCGCGCGGAAACGAAGCGCCGCGTCGCTCGACGAAAGCGACCTGCCAAGCGCCGACCCGCACGCTCTTTTCGGGGCGATGGCGCGCGACGACGGGCCCGCCTTGCCCGAGGTGTCGGAGCCCGAGGCGGTCCGACACTACGTCCGACTGAGCCAGCAAAACTTCGCGATCGATACCGGCATGTACCCGCTCGGGTCGTGCACGATGAAGTACAATCCGAAGGTCAACGAGTGGGCCGCACGGCTCCCGGGTTTCGCAAATCTCCATCCCTACATGCCGGACGAGCTCGTCCAGGGTGCGCTCGAGCTCATGTGGAGGTTGGAGCAAGGGCTCGCTGAAGTGTGCGGCATGGATCGAGTGTCGCTTCACCCCGCCGCGGGTGCCCAGGGTGAGCTCACCGGGCTGATGATGATTCGCGCCTACCATCAGTCCCAAGGGCGCGACCCGAAGAAGGTGCTGATTCCCGACACTGCGCACGGCACCAATCCGGCGTCATGCGCGCTCAACGGGCTGGAAGCCGTTCCATTTCCGGTCGGGGACGAAGGGATCGTCACCACCGAGGCGCTCGCGCCTTTCGTCGACGACGATGTGGCAGCCGTCATGGCGACCAACCCCAACACGGTCGGTCTGTTCGAGACGCACATGCCAGAGATCGCGGAGCTGATCCACGGCAAGGGCGGGCTCGTCTACGGCGACGGGGCCAACCTCAACGCGCTGATGGGCAAAGCTCGGCCAGGCGACCTCGGCATCGACGTCATGCAGTTCAACCTGCACAAGACCTTCACGACGCCGCACGGCGGGGGCGGACCCGGATGCGGTCCTGTCGGCTACAAGTCCCTGCTCGACCCATTCGCGCCGGTGCCGGTCGTCGAGCAGCGTGAAGGGCGATTCGTGCTCGACTACGGCAGTCGCCCAGAGAGCGTCGGCCGACTGCGGTCCTTTCAGGGGAACTTCGGCATGATGGTTCGCGCCTACACGTACCTCCGTGAGATGGGTGCGGCCGGCCTCCGAAAGGCGACCGAGCTCGCGGTCCTCAACGCAAACTACCTTCGGGTGCGCCTCGGAGAGACCTGGCATGTGCCCTACCAAAAGACGTGCATGCACGAAGTCGTCATCAGCGATCGCCATCTGAAGGACACCGGGGTCTCCACGATGGACGTCGCAAAGAGGCTGATGGACTACGGGTTCCACCCGCCGACGGTGTACTTTCCGCTGGTGGTGAAGGGCGCCATGCTCGTCGAACCCACCGAGACAGAAAGCCTCCAAACCTTGGATGAGTTCGTCGAGGTGATGAAGAACATCAGCGAAGAGGCCGCCGTCGACGCCGACCTCGTCCACGCCGCGCCGCGTGTTACGCGCTTGCGTCGGCTCGACGAGACACAGGCCGCTCGGAAGCCTGTGCTTCGCTGGCGAGCTCCCGAGACGCCGACCGAACCATCGTCTGCTTCTGGTGAAATGGCAGAAAGGCGGCTTTGAAGCCGTTGATGATGATGCGGTGGATGTCCTGCTCCTCGAGCCCCATCTCCGTGTGACAGAGCCAAAGCTCCCGCGAAACGCTCGTGTTGGTGATCAGCCGATTGTCGGTATTGACCGTCACCCGTAGACCGAGGTCGTGGTAGAGCTTGAGCGGATGGGTTCGTAGGTCGCGTACCGCGCCGGTCTGCACGTTCGACGAGGGACAGCACTCGAGCGCGATCCGGTGGTCGTTCACGTAGTGAAGGAGGTCGCCATCTTCCCTTAGGCGGCAACCATGTCCGATTCGGTGAGCGCCGCATACGTGGAGCGCCTGATGGACGGAGGCCGGCCCGTACGCCTCGCCGGCGTGGATCGTGACAGCGATGTTGTTGTTGTGAACGAGCTTGAACGCCTTCACGTGGTGCTTCGCCGGGTAATCGTACTCGGCTCCCGCGAGATCGAACGCCACGACCCCACGGTTCTTGTAGGCGACCGCTAGCTGAGCCATCTCGACAGACGATTCGGGGGAGATGTTGCGGATCCCGCAAAGAATCACGTTCGCGACGATCCCGTGGTCTTTTTGGGCGTCCCAAAGGCCCGCGAGCACCGCTTCGACGACCGTGGTCAGGCGAAGTCCGCCACGCGTATGGAGCATTGGAGAGTAGCGAACCTCGATGTACCGCACATTCTCAGCGGCGGCGTCTTCCGCAAGCTCGTACGCGACACGGTAAAGCGCGTCTTCCGTCTGCAAAACCTGAAGCGTGACGTCGAACGCCTTCAGGTACTCGACCAAGGACCCCGTGTTTTCGCCGCAGTGAAGCGCAGCCGCGAGCCCCTCGGGCGTGTCTGCCGGCAGCGTGAGCCCCTGCTCCTCAGCGAGGTCGAGCATCGTCTGGAGACGAAGTGAGCCGTCCAGATGGACATGGAGGTCCGTCTTTGGAAGTCGTTCGATGTCGGCGAGCGAGAGCGCCATGCTGCCAGTCTAGCGCTTCAAGCGGGCGACCTGAAACCGGTAAGCACGCCGATCACTTCGTCCAGCTTTTTTGCGGCAACGCTGACCCGAGTCGGCATACCGCCGTTGAGACCGAGGGCGCTGACGAGGTCGATGCCGCTGTCGAATCGTGCCGCGACGGTGACCGTGGTCTCGTCGTGAACGAGCGAAATCGGCGCGAGACGCTGCCCGATGAGCAGCAACTCCGTCTTGTCGTACGGGCCGTCGCGGCGCGTTGCATCGCAGATCGCCAAGGAGCCTCGAACCTCGTAGCGGGCGGAAAGGCGCTTGGCTTCGCGTTCCATGGCCTCGAGCGCGCGCGCGGCGCCTTGAAACTCACGGTAGATGGCGGCGTCGTTGGCACCGTCGGCCAGGTAACGGACCATCAGCCCGCGCAGCCCTTCGTCGCGAGGTCGCGCTCTTAGCGCGCGGTCCAAGACCCGGGCGCGTTCGGTGGGCTCGCCGAGCCGGGTGTCGATCGCGCGCGCATCGTCGTCGGCGCCGGGATACGGCTCGATGCCTCCCCGAATCCACTTTGCCGCCGAGCACAGCCCGTCGAAATCGACGTGGCAGCAGATCGTATCGACCTGGCCGGCCCACTCGACGCGCTCGGGGGTGACCATCTCCGGGCACGCGCCGTGCTGTGCTTTGGTTCGAAGGACGAAGCGCGCGTCGTCGCGATAATCCGCGTGACGGTCATGGTCGTGATGGTCGATCCACATTGCGAGCCGATCGCCGAGTCCTTTAACGAATGGGAGCGTCGTCTTCTCGTAGCTGGCGCCCCCGGCGTTGGCGGCAAACGCCACGTCGAGCACCACGACGCGCCCTGGAAGGGCGTCGGGTTTCGGCAGTTTACGGGGCGTTCCGTACGCCAAATGCGGGAAACTCCCCACGAATTGAGCATGCGAGCCCCACCGCCCGGGCGCAACTCGCGCCCCTCCACAGATAGCTAGATCGCTTTTTTTCAAACCGACCACTCCAAGAAACACACTGGAAATAGAGCGCGTCCATAGATCCACCCGTGCCGCTGCCGAGGGTGCGCCGCGGCCATGACTAAGAGGTGCAAAGATCATGGAAGAACAACTTTCGGAACTGACAACGTATGCAAACGC
>CBFCWN010000005.1:0-90415 GCA_965601515.1 uncultured Myxococcales bacterium
GGCTCCTGGCGGGTGACCATCTGGCTCGGCTACGCGTGGATCGGCGAGCGAATCTGGGAGCAGGTCGCACGCTTCAACCATCAGCCGCGTGAGTCGTTGCCGCTCGGATTCGTCGTGTGGGACGAGCTTTTCTTGGGCATGACGGGTGCCTCCTGGGCAAAGAAAGGGTTCGATCAGAATCGACTGTTCGTCGGGCCGGCCGTTTTTGCCTTCGAAGGCATCTTCAGGGTCGAAGTGGGCTATCCGTTCAACTACCTGTCCAGGACACCAAACCGTATCCCCACATCCTCGCCTTGAACCTGTGCGTCAGTGTGAGAGAAAAACGGTGATGGCGGAGCTCGAGCATCTCGACATCCCGACCAACCGTATCCGGCTTCACGGAGTGCGAACCGGTAGCGGCCCGACCGTCGTCCTGTGTCATGGCTTCCCCGGCCTCTGGTACTCGTGGCGAAAGCAGCTGGACCCCCTTGCACAAGCTGGATTCCAAGCCGTTGCGCTCGACATGCGCGGCTACGGACGCTCGAGTCGTCCGACCGAGCCGAGCGAGTACGGCAACCGCACGATCGTCGACGACCTCACGGGGGTTCTCGACTTTCTCGACGTCGACAAAGCCGTGTTCGTCGGACACGACTTTGGCGCCCAGTCATGCTGGGCGACGGCGTTGCACGCGAAGGACCGTGTCTCCGGAATCGTGTCGATCGCGGTTCCGTACGGCCTCGGTTTCTCGAGCGCGAAGAAATCGAAAGGGTCGAAGCCCGAACGGCCAAAGAAGCCAAGCGAGGTGTACGCCGCGATCGCCAAAGCGCACTTCCTGCATCTTCACTACTTTCAGCAGGTCGGCCCAGGCGAACGAGAGCTCGGATCCCAGCCCGACGTATTCCTCAGGCGCATTCACTGGGCGTTGAGCGCGCAGGGCAGTCTCCTCGACTTCAGGAATTTCCCATCGGAGGGAACCGGCTATCTCGACGTTCTGGCCGAGCCGAGCATGCCGCTTCCGTGGCCCTGGCTGAGCGAGTCCGATCTGGACCTCATGGTGACCGAATACATGCAGGCGGGCCCGGAGCTTGCGTTCATCGGAGGCCTCAACTCCTATCGAGCGATGGACGTGAACTGGGAAACCGACCCCGACTATGGTCGCGCGTCGATCGAAGTCCCAGCGCTATTCCTGTGCGGCGAGAAGGACCCCGTGCTCCGTATGATCACGCGGAAGTCGCTCGAGACGATGCCCGACCGTGTGCCTGGACTGAGAGGCGGGCATCTGATCCCCGACGCCGGTCACTTTGCCCAGCAAGAGCAGCCCGAAGCCGTGAACCGCTACCTGATCGACTTCTTGCGCGAACTTTGAGCTAGGCCTTGAACCGCTGAGCGAGCTGGTTCGCAAGCTTGTAGGTCAGCCCGTAAATCGAGAGCTGCGGGTTCGCCCCGATGCTCGTGGGGAAGAGGGATCCGTCCATCACGTAGAGGTCGTCGAGGTGATGGTACTTCCCGTCGCAATCGCAGACGCTGGTCTTCGGGTCGTTGCCCATGGCGGAACCGCCCATCACGTGTGCGCTCCCGACGGTCACCTTCTGAGGCGCGAAGTCGAGCTCTGCGAGCGCCGCGCGTGCTTCCTTCATCGTCTTGTAGTGGGTGGCCTGCTTGTGCGCGGGCCGCGCCGATGTGCATCCGGTCTCGAACTGCATCTCCAGCATGATCTCCCAGGAACGCCTGACCCCGTCGAGGATGAACTTGGACACCGGATAATCGAGCACCGGGTTGCCCAGGTCACCGAGCTCCACCTGGCCGCCGCGACTCTCCTCGTGGAAGCCGTCGCGGATGAGAGCGATCATGCACTGCGTCTGGCTGAGCTCATCCATGCTCGTGGTGAGCTCGTCGCCCGCCGCCGAGTAGAACGCTCCCGCAAACGCCGGCTGCAGCGGTGGCACCTCGAGCTTGAACGGTACCGGCCCCGTGTTGACGGTCTGCCACTGGAAGTGGTCTGAATAGATGGACTGCGGGGCGCCGAAGTACGGATCGACCGTGCTTGGGTAGATCGCCAGCGTCAGGGTCGTCGGGTGGAGGAACGTGCGCTTGCCGACGGTGGCGTATGGATCGGGAACGTTCGAACGAAGAAGAATCGCGGGGGTGTTCATCGCTCCCCCTGACAATACGGTCCGAGTGGCGCGCACCTTGATCTTCTGGCCGGTGACGCCGCGAACGTTGGGCGTCAGCGCTTCCGCCTCCACCCCGATGACGCGGTTGCCTTCCTGCATCACTCGGACGACGCGAGCGCGATGAATGAGTTTCGCCTTGTTGTCGAGCGCGCCCGGAATCGTCGTGGTCAGCATCGACTGCTTGGCATCGACGGGACATCCGAGGCCGCAGAGCCCGAGGTTGAGGCAGCCGCGAACGTTTCGATGGATGGTCGCCCACTCGTAGCCAAGCTTCTCGCAGGCGCGCTGAAGCATGGCGTTGTTTTCGTTCGGGGGCTGCGGCCATTGGTGGATGTTCAGTCGCTGCTCCATGTGCGCGAAGTAGGGAGCCATCTCTTCGACGGAGCACCCGGTCACGTTCATGTGCTCTGCCCAGAACTTCAAAGTTTCGGGCGGCGTACGGAAACTCGTGGTCCAGTTGACGGTCGTCGAACCGCCGACCGAGCGACCCTGCAGGATGACCATGCCGCCGTCTTTGGTCGCGCGACCCGTTCCTTCTTGGTAGAGGTCGCGGTAAGCGGGCCGCTCCTTCATGTCGAACTGGCTGCTCGTTTTCAGCGGCCCCTCTTCGAGCAGCACGACCTGAAGGCCGGCTTGGCTCAGGGTCTCCGCGACGGTGCCGCCGCCTGCCCCCGTGCCGACGATGACTACGTCCGCTTCGACGTCGAGGGCGCTCGTGAGCTCACTCGCGTTGGTGATGTCCCAACCTCGCTCTTTCCAGTTGCGGTACGGATCGGTTTTGCTGTCGAGCTTGAGCTGAGCTAGGTCGGTCACTGCACGACCTCCTTCGGCGCCTCTTCGACGTCCACAGACGGAAGGACTTCGGCGACTTTCATGGGCGGCCGGTAACCTGTCGCCGCGGCGTTCTCTTCGATGAGGTAGTAGCTGCTCACCGTCAGTCGAACGATCGCCGCGTAGATCGAGTTCAGGAGCTCCATCCCGCTATCACGCAGTCGGAAGAGCGCCGACGCCGAGTCGTCGTAGGAAGCCTTCGACCACGGCCGCCAGAGCCCGGTGGCAAGGCCTCGCGCGGGAGCGAGATTGAGCAGGTCGAACGCTTGGAGCACGATCGCGATGACCGCCGGAGAGGTATCGTCGAGAAGCGTGTCGAACGATTGAACGACGCTTTGGATTCCGGGCTGGTCATCGGGACTCACTTTGCCGGCCATGACGACCGGCGTGAGCGCGCTGAGCATCGCGACGTCTTCCACGCGAAGATGCTTCATGCCCTTTGCGGGTGTGCTCGACGAACATCCGGAAATGGTCGCGCCGAAACTCACGGTCGAAAGAGTGGCCGCCCCCGCGAGGGAGACTTTGAGAAAATCACGACGGTCGGTTCGCATCGGGTGCGCAGAATCGCGCCACTCGGCACGATCGTCCAGCAGAAAACTCAGCCGTGACGGGTCCGAATGAAGTACTCGCTCGTGGTCACGCTCGTGATTTTCCAGATCGGAAGAAAAGCCGCGACGCTTTGACCCATGATCGCCATGTTCCTGATCAGCTCGAAACGGTTCTTTGCGCCGTAAAAGACGTATGGATTGGTCACGTGCTCTTTCGAAGGCCACGACTCTTCAACAATCCCCTCGTAGGGAGTCGCTCCAGGCGTGAGGACTTCTTCGACCACGTTCCGGACATACCTCGCGCGAGGCTGCATTTGTTCAGACATGGGGCCCTGCCGGTTGAACCAATGCTTCATCCACTTGTCCTTCGGGATGCGTCGTGGACGCTCGAGCGGCGTCACCGACACCACCGCTGGCGAGCGCTCCCCGTCGGGCCAGTTCCGTGCGGAGCCGTGTTCGTTCCCGCCGTAGTCTGTGTAGATGTGCTCTCGAACGCGGTAGCCGGCGATGTCGAAGTCGGCGTCGAGCAAGATCGCCTCCAGGTCGCCGCGAGCCTGCATGTCGTCTACCCAGATGTTCACCTCGGCGACGAACGGGTCCGTGAACTTGGTCGTCGGCGTCGGCGAAGGGGTCGTCGCAAAGTCGTCGTCGATGTTCATCGAAAGGTAGCGCGCCCCAGACTCGAGCAGCTTGGGCGCGCAGGTATCGAGAAGCGTCGTCCTGCGTTCGGCCGGCTCCATCGGCCGCCGTGGCCATAGAAGGTAGATCAGCTTGTTCATCGTCTAGCCTTGATTCGGTCGTGGGTGGCCTTGAACTCGTGCATCAGCTTCGGCAACCCTTCGGCTGAGCTCGTTCGCGGCACATAGCCAAGCTCGGCCTTGGCCTTCGCCGGCGTGAAGGACGCGTCGACGCAGATCGACATCACGCTTCGCCGAGTGATCGTCGGAAACGGTCCGCCGAAGTAGTGAGCGACCTCCGAGGCGTACGCGATCGCATACGCGATCGGTTTTGGAATGTGAAACTTCGGCCACTCGTAGCCGAGGCCTTCGACGATCGGCCGGTACCACGTTACGGGGTTCATCGGCTCGTCGTCGCTGACGAAGTAGGCTTGACCACCCGCCAAGCCCGGATCGTCGGTGAGCTTCTGAGCGACGAGGAAGTGCACGTCGACCACCGAGTCCACATGCACGTTGTCGTTGACCGATTTGCCGTTGCCGATCGTCACCTTGAAATCGCCGTTGGCAAGATGCTCGATGAAGTCGCGAACCATGATCGCTCCCTCGCCGGGCCCCCAGACACCGCCCGGACGCACCGCGGCGGTTCGAAGGCCGTTCTCGTCGTGCGCCTCGAGAACCAGTCTTTCGGCTCTGCTCTTCGTCTGAGAGTAGAGGTCGGGTAGCTCTGCGTCACCGACATACGGATGCGTTTCATCTGCGCCGCGCACTGGACCGTCGACCGACACCGCAATGGAGCTCGTGAACACGAGCCGCTTGACGCCTTTGGCCTTGCAGGCGCGGATGACGCACTCCGTGCCAAGCACGTTCACGCCGTAGACGAAGCGACGAACACTCGGACGGGCGAGAGTCAGCGTATTGATCACCGCTGCGGTGTGGAACACCGTGTCGACGCCGTCGCACGCGAGACCGACGTCGCTGATCCGCCGTATGTCGCCGACGAAGCTCGTCACGCGTGAGTCCCCTTCGAACGGCGCGCGATCGAGCGTTCGCACCTCACATCCGAGCTCCAATAGACGACGAACGAGGTGCTTGCCGACGTAGCCGTTGCCGCCGGTCACCAGACAAATCGGTCCGACGCCATCTCGAGTTACGGGAAGGTCCATAGGCCGCTGCGGAGATTGCAACGTCATGCTACTTTGCGCAATCCACATGAGTAGCGATAGCCCCTTGATCGTAGACGACGTGGAGTCGTTACGGTGGGACGACACCGCCGACGTCGTCGTCGTTGGACTCGGTGCAGCGGGACTGACCGCCGCCATCGAGGCTCGCGAACGGGGCGCTGATGTCCTCGTCGTCGACCGGTTCGAAGGTGGCGGTGCGACCGCCGTGAGCGGCGGCGTTTTCTACGCCGGAGGCGGCACACACATCCAGGAAGACGCGGGTGTCCACGACACGGTTGACGACATGTTCGACTACCTCGCCATGGAAGTGCAGGACGCTGTCTCGCCTGAAACTCTCCGACATTTCTGCGAGACCAGCGCCGAGAACGTGCGCTGGCTGACCGACCGTGGAGTTCCCTTCTACGGAAACCTCTGCCCGATCAAGACGCCCTACCCGACCAACGAGTACCACCTATTCTTCTCCGGGAACGAGACGCTTCACCCGTACTCGGACGCGACTCGGCCAGTTCCTCGGGGGCATCGCACCGACGGCGGCGCGTTCCCAGGCGCGAATTTCATCGAACCCCTGCGGCGAACCGCGCTTCGCGAGGGCGTTCGAACCGAGCTGCAGACGCGCGTACGCCGACTGATCACCGACCGGACGGGACGCGTCGTCGGAATCGAGGCGAACCGGATCGCGTCGCCTGCATGGCAGACACTGCACCGCAGGCTCCACCAATTCGAGACGCAAATCGGGAAGGTCTTGCCGCCGCTTGCCGCGCGGCTCAGGAAAACCATCGAGAACATCGAGCGGCAGCACTCGAACGCGAAGCGCGTTCGATGTGAGCGAGGCCTGATCCTTGCTGCGGGCGGCTTCATCTTCAATCGCGAGATGGTGGATGAGTACGTTCCCGAGTTCTCTCCCGGACTTCCTCTCGGGACCCAGGGCGACGATGGCATGGGGATTCGGCTTGGTCAGAGCGTCGGTGGGAAGCTCGATCAGATGCACCGGGCGTCGGCGTGGCGGTTCCTATACCCGCCGAACGCCTTTGCCGAGGGCATGCTGATCAACGGTCGTGGCGAGCGGTTCGCGAACGAGTTTTGGTATGGGGCGAAGATCGGCGAGGCGATGGTCGAGCACAACGACGGTGTCGCCACGCTGGTCATCGATGACAGCCTCCGGCGGCGCGCGAAGCTCGAGTCGAAGCCCGGACGGATCCAATGGTTCCAGCGAGGCATCGCGCTCATGAATCTCTACTTCAACTGCCGAAAGGCGAAGGACGTCGACACGCTTGCGAAGATGCTCGATGTCCCACGCGAGAACCTCCAGAAGTCCGTCGACGAGTACAACGCAAGCGCCGAGGGCAAACGGACCGACCCTTTCCACAAAGACCCGGCTTCCATGCACGCCCTTCGAAACGGGCCGTATTACGCGATCGACTGCTCGCTCGGCTCCAAGCGGCACGTCTGTGCAGTGATGACGCTCGGTGGCCTGGCGGTCGACGAAAAGACTGGGAAGGTCGTCCGCGAAGACGGTACCGCGATAGAGGGCCTCTACGCGGCAGGTCGGAACGCGGTTGGCGTATGCTCCCGCCAGTACGTCACGGGGCTCTCGATCGCGGACTGCGTGTATTCCGGGCTGCGGGCCGCCCGGGACCTGACCCGCTCCGAGCGACCTGTGGCGGAGACGGCACCCGAGATCGCGGTTTGAGGCTCGTCGCAGCGAAGAGGCTTTCGACTCCTCGATCGAGGGCTATGATGACGACCGATGGCAAACGTACTCATCACCGGAGCGAACCGAGGCATCGGACTCGAGCTGTCGCGACAGCTCTCTGAGCGCGGGGACGACGTGATTGCGCTCTGCCGCACTTCGAGCGCAGAGCTTTCCTCGGTCTGCGCCCGGGTGCTGGAGGGTGTGGAGATCACCAGTGAGGACGCCCTTCGGAGCGCCGCCGACACGCTCGAAGGGACCGAGATCGACGTGTTGATCAACAACGCGGGCATCTTCACCAACGAGCGCTTCGACGACCTGGACTTTGGCGAAATTGAAAGGAATTTCGCGATCAACGCGCTGGGGCCTGTGCGCGTCACCCATGCGTTCCGGAGGCATCTCAGGCCGCCCGCGAAGGTCGTACTCATCACGAGCCGCATGGGTTCCATCGGCGACAATACGTCAGGTGACTACTACGGGTACCGCATGGCGAAGGCCGCGCTCAACATGGCGGGCGTCAATCTCTCGCACGACCTCCGAGGCACGGCGTCGGTCGCCATTCTTCACCCAGGCATGGTGGCCACACGCATGACTGGCTTCAGCGGGATCTCGACCGAGGAGTCGGCGACGGGCCTCCTCGCACGGATCGACGAGATGACTCCGGAGACTTCGGGGACCTTTTGGCACGCCAACGGCGAGCCGCTCCCCTGGTGAACTCGCTGCGAATCTCGCGTCCTGCCATTGTCGCGCAGGCGTAGATCCGTCAAGCTTTGGCGGCTGTGGCTGTCGCATGGGAAAACCTCCCCACCGAGGAGCTGCTGGACGTGCGCCTGTGCGACCTCGGCCTGACGGTTGCGGACACCTGGCTCGAGGATTGCGTCGCGCGTCTGCGACGCGAGCTCGACACGGTCGGCTTGAAGAAGTTCCGCGTACACACGTGGCTGAGTGACGAATGGTGTTCGCCGGACGGCATTCCGGGTCTCGGCATTCCGTTTTACCTCGCGCACCCTCGATTGATTCGACTCGAGAGACAGATGATGTTCGAGGTCGAAGGCGGCACCCAGGCAGAGTGCATGCGTCTTCTTCGCCACGAGGCAGGGCATGCGCTGCAGCACGCATACAATCTTCAGCGACGTCGACGTTGGCAGCGGACCTTCGGCAAAGCCTCGGAACCCTACCCCGAGTTCTACCGACCCAACCCCATGAGCAAGGGCTTCGTCGAACATCTGGATGGCTGGTACGCACAAGCCCATCCCGTGGAGGACTTCGCGGAGACGTTCGCGGTCTGGCTCGCCCCTCGTTCCAATTGGCGCCGTCAGTACGCAACGTCGTCGGCGCTTCACAAACTCGAATACATCGAAGAGCTCGTCGACGACCTCTCCGACAAGAAGCCGCAGGTGAAGTCGCGGGCCCGGCCGTACTCGCTGCCGTCCCTACGACATACGCTTCGCAGACACTACGAACGTCGACAGTCCCACTACAGTCCGGGCTTCAGCGATGAATACGATCGCGACCTTCTCAAGATCTTCAGCGACTCCGCGCGCTACCGGAACAACGAAACGGCAGCCTCGTTCCTGCGGCGCAATCGCCGACAAATTCGTGAGCAAATCTCCCTTTTTACCGGTGAGTATCAGTTCACCGTCGATCAGGTCCTTCGTGATATCATCGGGCGATGTCGTGAGCTCAGGCTGAGGCTCACGAAGGGGGAACGTCAGACGAAGCTCGACTTCGCGATCATGCTGACGGTGCACACCGTGCACCTGCTTCACCGACGGGATACATGGCATCCACTCTAAAGCGCAGGCGAATCATCGTTCTTGTGCACCAGAGTCTCATCCCGCCCGACGACATCAGTACGCTGACCCCCGCAGAGGTTTCGCCGTTCAAGACGGAGTTCGACGTCCGTGAAGGGCTGGGCGCCCTCGGCCACGATGTCTTGATGGTCGGCCTGACCGACGAGCTCGCACCGCTTCGTCGTGCCATCGAGGAGTTCAAGCCACACGTGGTCTTCAACCTTCTCGAGGAGTTTCGTGGCGAAGCGATCTTCGACGCACACGTCGTCGGATATCTCGAGCTTCAGCACACACCCTACACGGGATGCAATCCTCGAGGGTTGCTGCTCGCTCGCGACAAGGCTCTCTCCAAGAAGGTTCTCACCTACCACCGTATTCGCGTCCCCAAATTCCGGGTGTTCCCGCGGTACCGAAAGATCCGTAGGCCCAAACACCTAGAGTTCCCTCTCATCGTGAAATCGCTCATCGAAGAGGGGAGTTACGGCATCGCTCAGGCTTCGGTCGTCACCAACGACAAAGCGCTCGAGGAGCGGGTCTCGTTCATTCACGACAAGATTCTGACAGACGCCGTCGTCGAACAGTACATCCCGGGCCGGGAGCTTTACGTGTCGGTCGTTGGAAACCACCGCCTCACGGTCTTGCCGACGTGGGAGATTTTTCTCGACAAGCTCCCCGAGGAGTCGGCGCGCATCGCAACCCGTAAAGTGAAGTGGGACCTCGAGTACCAGGAAAAGTACGATGTGCGCATCGGGCGCGCGAGGAAGCTGCCGGACGACCTCGAGCGACGGATCGCGAGCCTGTCACGCCGGATCTGCAGGCGTCTCGGCACCGACGGCTGTGTACGCATCGATTACCGCCTCGACAACGAAGGGCGACTCTACTTCCTCGAAGCGAATCCGAACCCGGACATCGCCGAGGAAGAGGAGTTTGCCAGCGCCGCGCGGGCGGCCGGCATCGACTATCTCGATCTGCTCCAGAAGATCGTGAACCTCGGCATTCGGCGCGCGGAAAGCGGCTGAGTCGAGAGTGTGGCGCACATCACTATAACTGGAAAAATACTTCTGTATTGGATATAGTGAGCTCGAGGCGCGGCTTCGGCGGAAGGCCTGCAATTGGCAGGAGCTAGGGGCTAAATTAACCCAGAAGATTTAACATGTCGGTGATATTGCTCACTATTTCGCCAATAGTTTAATCCTGACGGGTGTTTTCAAGCATGATAAGTTGTCCTTTGTGCAGATGAGTCAGAGTTGGTTCAACGGCAACCTCAGGGCGTGGATCGTGTCCCTGCTGCTCGGCGTCGCGCTGATGGCGACGGGCTGCAAGAGCGACCCCACGCTGTTTGGAGGTTGCTCCACCGAAAGCATGAGCTCGTGCCCCCAGTCGGACGGGTTCGTCAACCCTTATGAGGGCCAGCTCGAGCTTCTCAGCTGGACCGAAACCCTCCGTAAGGCGAGCCTCGAGCTCACCGGCAAGCTGCCGACCGATCGTCAGATCCAGACGACGGCGGAGTACGGCCAGGCGGGTCTCGAGGCGTCCCTCGCGGAGATTATGCGAGACGAGGCCTTCGGTGACCGCGTCATCGAGCTCTACAACGACCACTTCCTGACCGACAAATATCTCGGCCGGGAAAACGCGATCGAGCTGCTCGACGAAGACATCTATCCGAACCTCCGCTGGTACGAGGCGAAGTACCCCGGGAACGACGACATCGAGCTCCTCACGAACGATTCGCTCGCTCGCGAGCCGCTCGAGCTGATCGCGCACGTGGTGCGGAGCGAGCGTCCTTTTACGGAAATCCTCACGGCCAACTACACGATGGCCAACGGCTACTCGGCACTTTCGCTGCTTGGCCTCCCGGACATTCCGCTCGGCCTGGGCGAGAATCCGAAGAGCTACCAGCAGGTTGAGGTTCCGGGAATCCCGCACGCGGGCATTCTGACGTCGCCGATGTTCTTGAATCGCTTCCCGACGAGCGACACCAACATCAACCGTCACCGGTCACGCATGGCCTACTGGTTTTTCTTGGACATCGACATCAACAAGTTCGGAAGTCGTCCCGTCGATGCGAGCGCCGACTTCGGCGAGAACCCGACGATGACGAATCCGAACTGCACCGTGTGTCACACGACGATGGATCCAGTCGCCGGGCTCTTCATGAACTGGAACGAGCAGGGCGAGTACAGTGGGGAAGGCGAATGGTTCGGACCCGACTACATCCTCCCACCAGGCTTCGACGGTGAGCCGCTCCCCGATGGCGATCGAACTCGCGCACTGCAGTGGTTCGCCGAGCGACTCGCGAAGAACCCGCGGTTCGCGCAGGCGACCGTCAAGACGGTGTTCGAAGGCCTGACCGGTCAGAAGGTTCTCGACCTGAGCGAGGCGGCGAATCCGATGATGATGGCCGAGACGATCACCGGTAGCGTCGTCTTGAAGCAGGACGGACTTGGCGGCGCAGGCGGCATGGGCGGCGACATGGGCACCGGCGGCATGGGCACCGGCGGCATGGGCGGCGACATGGGCACCGGCGGCATGGGCGGTGACATGGGCACCGGCGGCATGGGTGGCGATGACGGCGTCGGCGGCATGGGCGGCGACATGGGCACCGGCGGCGGTCTCGTTCCAGAGATTCCAGACATCGATCCCGATATCGACCCGACCGTCCCGCAGGCCCTCCAGCGCGCATACAGCCTTCAGCAGCAGATCCTGCGCACCATTCAGAGCCGCTTCACCGCGAGCAACTACAACTTCAAGCTGCTCGTCCTGGAAATCGTACTGAGTCCGTACTTCCGCGCGAAGAACGCCTCGACGATGACGGCCGAAGAAGAGCTCGAGCTTTCGACCTTCGGCACGGCGCGACTTCTCACGCCCGAGCACCTGACGCGCAAGATCGAGGCGACGACCGGCGTGCGCTGGCGACAGCGACCCGATCGAACGGACTACCTGCTCGACCAATACCGAATCTTCTACGGCGGCATTGACTCAGACCTCGTCACACAGCGTGTGACCGAGCCGAACGGGGTCATGGCTAGCCTTGCACAGCGCATGGCCTACGAAGTCGCCTGCTCTGCGGTCCCGTACGACTTCTCGAAGTCGCCGAACGACCGCGTCCTGTTCCCCACCGTCGACCGCAACACCGGTCTCTCCGCAGATTCCGATCAGGTTCGTGACACGGTCCGTCATCTCCATTCGCGACTGCTTGGCGAGAACGTGAGCAACACCGAGCTCGACGCGACCATCGGCGTGTTGATGGAGGCGCACAGCCTCGGCCGACAGGGCATCTCCGACGGCACCGTCAGCGAAGAGCTCGTCGACGACTGCCGACTCAACCGCGACCGCAACACGGACGCGCAACTTCCAAACGACCGCCGGATCAACCAGGACCCGGACTACAACATCCGCGCCTGGATGGCAGCGGTGAGTTATCTCCTGGCCGACTATCGATTCCTTTACGAGTGATGGAGGACTAGCTGTGGATCGTCGCGATTTTCTAAGAATGGCAAGCTGGGCGGGGCTGACGTGCGTCATGCCTTCCGTGGTCGATCCGCTGCGCGGCCAGGCTCAGTCGATCACCGGCTCAGCGTACACGGGCACGTACTGGATCTTCATGCATGCCGGCGGTGGCTGGGACCCAACGCATCTTTGCGATCCGAAGGGCCGGACGAACGAAAACGAAAACGATCCGATGGGTCGGTTCCTGAAGAGCGACATACGCACGGCAGGCAACATCAACTACGCGCCGCTCGGAGACGACGGCACCGCGCTCGATGCGTTCTTCCAAGAGCACTACCAGCGCCTACTCGTCATCAACGGCATGGACACGGGTACGAACGGTCACGACCAGGGCACACGGGGCACATGGAGCGGACGCACGGCCGAAGGTCACCCGCCCATCGGCGCGCTCATCGCGGCTACCCATGGCGCGAGTCTTCCGATGCCGCTCATCGGCTACGGCGGATACCTCGATACGCAGGGCGTCACCAACGCGGTTCCGCTCGGTGACGGCGGCCTGTTGCACAATCTAGCCTTCCCGGCGCGACCCGACCCGAGGGGCTCCGAAAACAACTACTTCGGTCACAAAGACGTGCCCGCCATCATCCAGCGCGAACAGCAGCTGCGCCTTCTTCGGCTTCAGGGACGCCAGCGGCTCCCCCGCATCTGGGGGGGTCAGGACGAGCTTATCCTCGCACGCCTTGGGCAGGACGATCTCAAGCGCGTCTCGGAGTCGCTTCCGGAAAACTTCGCCGATGGCCGTCTCGAACGACAGATCCAGGTTGCTCTCGCGTCATACCAAGCGGGTCTCTCCGTGAGCGTCAGCGTGAGCACCGGCGGTTTCGACACGCACGGCAACCACGACAACAACCACCTCCCTCGCCTGGTCGACTTCGTGAACGCTGCGAACTTCGCAATGCAGGAGGCGGAGCGGCTCGGCATCGCCGACAAGGTCGCGGTCGTCATGGGTTCGGACTTCGGGCGTACGCCTGGCTACAACAACGGCAACGGCAAAGACCACTGGCCGATTAGCTCGATGATGATGATGGGTCCGGGCATCCCGGGGAACCGCGTCATTGGCGGCACCGACGACCGGCACAATCTCTTCCTGGTCGACCCAGTGACGCTGCAAGCGACCGGACGACCGGACGAAGCAGAGGGAGTTCGCCTCGGCATCGCGGACGTTCACCGTGCGCTTCGGCAGCTCGGTGGCGTTCCCGACGAGATGAAGGCCGCGTTCCCGCTCTCGGGCGCAGACCTTCCGATCTTCGACACCGCCGTCTGAGACGACCGCGACGAGTTACTGATCGGATGCTCCTCTGTTTCGCAGTTGGCGGAACGACGGGCAGACGGCTTCACGCCTGCCTATACTGAATGAAGGAAAGAGAGGGGGGTCTCTTTTTCCGTCTTGGGGGATTTGGATGTCTTTGCTTCGAACGTGGGGAATCGTTGGCTTATTGCTCGTAACGGTGATCAGCGTCGCGCCAGGCGAGGCGCGCGCCTATCCGGCAGAGCCGTACAGCTTGGATGAGGGGAACAAGGCGCACACCAAACGGTTTCACATCCTTGGCGAGCTTGGTCTCTTCGCCGGAAAGCTCGAGGGCGACCAGCGAACGATTGTCCTAAGCCCGCTCGTCGAGATGCGGTTCCAGCTTGCGTACAGCGTGATCATGCAGGTGCAATGGGGCTTTGCCTACGCGAACGTGGGCCTCGAGGATGCCGACACCAGGGAGAATACGTTTCGCATCGGAAACCCCTACGCGGCCTTCCACTACCAGGGGAAGAGGAATCAGTTTACGTACCGCATCGGCGTAGGCGCCACCGTGCCCGCGGCAAGCCTTTCGGACGACATCAACGATCGAGTCATCCAGTCGAACGCGTATTATCTGTCCGCCGCGCTTCGAGGCAACACCGACATCTGGCTCTGGGATCCGCACACGGTGAGCGTGATCGTGCCCATTGCGTTCGAGCGGCGAAAGCCGATCGGGTTTCTATGGGGCGCCTACCTCGACACAGGCGCACTCATCAAGCTCAACGACAAGAACGCCCGTACGTCAAAGACCGACTTCGTGATGCAGATGGCCGCGATGATGGGCTACCAGGCGACGGACTGGCTCCGCGTCGGGTCTCGCTTCTCTCTCGTGTTGATTCCGAAGTGGAAAGAGCAGAACACGCAGCTCGCGGTGGAACCCTACCTGCGGTTCGGAAACGATAACGCCTTCGGCGCCGTACGAGTGAACGTCAACCTCGACAACCCGTGGGGCTTTTCGTTCGACGCGCGTCAAGTGTGGGGCATTCGCGTCGGGGGCGGCGCCGCCTTCTGACGTCGCCGCATCGCCACGCCATGGCGAGCGAGGATATGAGAAAGGCCTAGGAGCTGCTGGACGCAAGCAGTGAGTCGAGATGTTCGTACTCGTGAAGGACCTTCGCGGGAAGCGAGACCTGAGCCAGCGCATGGTCCTCCGGGATTCCAAGCCAAACCTCGTGACGCCTCGCGATGAGCTCGACACCTGCAATGAGGCTCTGAATCTCTGCGGCCTGCGAATCCCTGGCGATGCTGAGCAGCACCACCGAAGCATTGGCCTGATCCGCGGCTTCGGAGATCTCTTCGAAAGGCATGTGGGTCCCGAGGTAGATGGGCTCGTAGCCCCGGCTGGCAGCCATGAACGCGCCGATGATCGCGCCAAACTCGTGCAGATGACGCGGCGGCGTTGCGACCATGATGCGCGGTGCGCCTGGCGCCGGCTCTTCGTGCCGGAGCAGTGTGCCGAGAAGGCTGCGAAGCTGGCCGGAGATGATGTGCTCGTGGGAAATGCGGATCTGGCCCGTGTGCCAAGCCTCGCCGACGCGCCTCATGAGCGGGACGATGACTTCGAGGGTGAGGGTCATCGGGGGCAGTATGGCTGCCGTTCGGGTCAAAATGGACTCCGCCCGCTGAATTTCGAAGTTCACGATGGCGCCGAGGTAGTCCTCGACCAGCGCCGCGTAGAGCGACACCTGACTGCCAATGTCCGGACTCGTCTCCCCGATGATGCGCCGAAGGTCCTCATCGCGGAGACGCGCTACCTGACCGATGGAGTGACCCAACTCGGTCGCGCGCCGAAGCAGGACGAGTCGTCGCACCTGAGTTCCGTTGTAGCGACGTTTGTTGCCTTCGGTCCGGTCGGGGGAAACCGCGCCGTAGCGCCGCTCCCACACGCGGATGGTGTCCGCGGTTAGCCCCGTGAGGCGAGAAACGACTCGCATGGGGTAAAGGCCGTTGGGTTCGTGCGCGACATTGATTTCGGAGGCGGTGCTAGACATGGTCTGACTCCCGATAAAAGGGAGGCAGGGGGCAAGTACCCATCACTCGAACGTATGCGATTCGCCTGACAATGAATGGGGTGGTGGTTTCAACATTCATTTTTCGCATGATTTGAGCTCCGAGTACACGCCCCCTGCCGGGAAAGGGTGAGACCGCCGCCCACTACGGGGACGGTCTCGGGTTGTAGGAAGAGGTTGAGGATGTGATTTGGGTTCTGGTTGTTACGGTTGCGGAAGGAGGACCGCGTCGATGACGTGGATGACACCGTTCGATGCCATCACGTCCACCTTGATGACGTTCGCGTCGTTGACGCGGACGCCCGAATCGGTCGCTGAGATGGTCACACTCTGACCTTCGACCGTAGCCGCGGAGTCGAGCTGGGCCACGTCTGCCGCGGTCACTTTCCCGGGAACGACGTGGTACGTGAGGATCTGCACGAGCTTCGCTTTGTTCTCCGGCAGCAGCAGCGTATCGAGGGTGCCAGGAGGCAGTTTCGCGAACGCCTCATCGGTCGGTGCGAACACGGTGAATGGGCCAGGGCTCTGAAGCGTCTCGACGAGGTCAGCGGCCTTTATCGCTGCGACCAGGGTATTGAACTGGCCAGCACCGGCTGCGACCTCGACGATGTCCGGTCCGGTCTGCATCGCAGCTTTCGTGACGGGCGTGGTCTTGGACGCTTCGGGAGCATCTTTCGCGCAGCCGACGACAGCCAGGCTAAGCAGGGTTGAAATGAAAAGTACCTTTGTTCGCATGATCGGTGTTCCTCCAAGTGGGGTCTTTACGAGGTCACTGCCCTCGCAGAGTCGGGAATGCCTCGCTTTCGGGTAGTGCCGAGAGCGAGGTGGGCAGCGAAGCGGCCCATGAGCCATCGATGAAAGATGGCCTGCGTGCAGACGTAAATGAGCCACGGAAGGCGGGGCTCGTAGTCGTGAACGACCGTGAGCAGCCTTTGGCCACCGAGCACCTGGCGTAGCTCGAAGCGCGGTTTGCCATGTTTGCCCGCGAGCACGCCGCCCGTCACGTAGAACAGCTGTCGGTCGCGTCCGCTTCGCTCCGGGGCAAATCGCAGCTCGAGCAGGGCGACGTTGAGGGGCGCGACGACAAAGCGGAATCTCTCGACCGATTCGAGGTCGACGCGGAGGAGTCCGCTAAGAAACTTCGGGAGCCACAGCAGATATTCACGCGCAGCGCGTTTCGCCGACCATCCCGCGGGAAGTTTCATCCGCTGCACCGAACGAACGAGGGAAGGTCCGCGGTGGAGGAGCGCCGCGCCGCGAAAAGCGTGGGGTACGGTGCCGTCTTGAGCATCGACGGCAAGACGGATGGCCTCTTCGGTCGTGGTTCGCGTGATGCCGAGCTGGTCAGCGAGGCCGTTGTCTGCTGCGAGAAGCTCATGGCGAAGGCTTTCAACGAGTGGACGAACGAGGGCCTTCGGTGCGCCCGTCACGAGTGAGACCCAAAGGCGCGAGAGGCCGGGGGAAAGCACCGGCGACGAAACGAACGCGCGCTTCTTGCCGAGCGCTTTGGCCGTCATCTCCATCATCTGTCGGTACGTCACGGTGTCTGGCGCGCCGATGTCGTACGTCTTGTCGAAGTGCTCTTCGGCGCCGAGCACACCGCCGACGTACTGCACGACGTCACGCAGCGCGACCGGCTGGGTCTGGGTGTTGGTCCAGCGCGGACACACCATCACCGGAAGGCGATCGACCAAACGGCGCATCATTTCGAACGAGGAACCGCACCCGCCGAGAATCAGTCCCGCGCGAAGCGTCGTGACAGGCACCACGTGAGACGCGAGCGTCTGCTCGACCTCGTTCCGACTCTGCAGATGTGCGGAAATGTTACGTTCCGCAGGAAGCAGTCCGCTGAGGAACACGATTTGCCGGACGCCTGCCGAGGCGGCGGCGCGCGCGAAGTTGTCGGCGCACACCACGTCTAGGTCCGCGAAGTTTCCCTGCGTGAGTCTCGTGCTCGGCATCATGTTGTGCACGAGGTACACCGCGTACTCGGCGCCTCTCAGCGCATGCTCGGCTTCCTTTAGAGAAAAGAGATCGCAGGTCCGGTATTCGGCGAAACCGCCGCCGGGGTCGCGCTTCGACCTGGACAGACCGATGACGTGAAAGGATTCGGCCAGGACTGGAGCGAGGGCCTGACCGACGAAGCCCGATGCTCCGGCGATCACGATGCGCGGTTTTTCCTGAATGGCCATGCTTGTCTACCTAGTGTCTAGGTTTTTCAGGTCAAGACCTAGACACGCGAAATCGGCTTCAGGCGAAATCGTTGCGCGGACCACGGGTGTAGCGCAGAACTTGCGGGCGCAACTCCCTGAAACAGTTGAAAAACTCAGGGATCCTTCGCGCTTGCGCTGGCACGAAAATTGAAACATGTTCTAGTAGAACACGTTCTATTTTTGGGGATGGAGCCGCGCATGACCCACCAGACAACGCCAAATCCATGGGAAGGATTCGCTCGGGGATGGTTCCTGCTCATGTTCGCCGAGGAGCTGAAGCCTGGGGAGGTCGTCCCCTTGAAACGCTTTGGTCAGGAGCTCGTACTGTTTCGGACCGCTTCGGGGGAGGCGAAGGTGCTTGATGCGTATTGCCCGCACATGGGCGCGCACCTAGGCCACGGCGGCAAGGTCGACGGCGAAGGCATCGTTTGTCCGTTCCACGCATGGAAGTTCGACGGCGCAGGCACGTGCGTCGAGATCCCGTACGCGAAGCGGATTCCGCCGAAGGCAGGGCTCACCAGCTGGCCCGTTCTCGAGCGCAACGGGATGATTTTCGTCTGGCACGACCGCGAGCGCGGGGAGCCCGACTGGGACGTTCCGGTCCTCGAAGAGTGGACGGACCCGGACTTCCTTCCGTGGCGCTACGCGAAGCTCGAAATCAAAACACCGCCCCTCGCGATCGCGGAGAACCTCGCCGACGCAGGACACTTCATTCCCGTTCACAACACCCACCCGGTCCCAGGTTCGTTCAGCAACACGTTCGACGGCCACATCGGTCAACAGAAGATCAAGGCGGTCGCCTATCCGGTGCACGGAGGCAAGGACGAATTCGAGTCGACGGCGACGTATTACGGACCGGCGTACCAGGTCACGAAAATGCACGGCAAAGGGCTCGGCGTGATCATCAACGCGCATACGCCGATTGACGACGAGCACGTGATGCTGCGATTCGCGGTGTCGATGAAGGCAACGAAGTGGATGACCGACGAGCTCATCGACCACTTCATCGACAACATGCGCGACGGATATCTCCAAGACGTTCGGATTTGGGAAAACAAGATCTACCTGGACCGCCCGATGCTCTGCGACGGCGACGGACCGATCGGTGAGTTCCGCCGCTGGTACGCGCAGTTCTACACACCGAGGCCGAGCGCTGCAGACGCGGCGGAGTGAGGCCGGCTCGGGGACCCGATGCGAGGAGCAGACACATGGGAGAAGAGCATGAGTAAGAAACCGCGATTTCCGATTCCACGTTACCCACGCGGCTGGTTCCAGGTCGCGTACGCGGACGAGCTAGGCCCGGGCGACGTAAAACCGCTCGAGTACTTCGGCGTTCAGTTGGTGATGTTCCGGACTGAAGACGGTGAAGTCAGCGTGCTCGACGCGTTCTGCCCGCACATGGGCGCGCATCTCGGTCACGGTGGCAAAGTCAAAGGCGACGGAATCGTCTGCCCGTTCCACGCTTGGAAATTCGACGCCGCCGGCAGGTGCACCGAGGTCCCGTATGCGAAGCATCTTCCGCGGAAGGCCAACCTCACGGCCTGGCCAGTCATCGAGCGAAACGGAATCATCATGGTCTGGCACGACATCGACGGGAAGGAGCCCGAGTGGGACATTCCCGAGATCCCGGAGTGGGGAAACGACGCCTGGACACCGTACTGGCGGCAGCGCTGGAAGCTTCGGACGCACAACCAAGACATGTGCGAGAACGTGGTCGACAAGGCCCACTTCCGATACGTGCATGGCATGGAGATCGTCCCGCAGCCGCACACGATCAAGCTCGAGTACCCGCACATCAAGATGACGACGGATGCTCTCTACAACACGCCGCGCGGCGACGTGAACGGCGAGCTCGACGTCGAGGTTCATGGTTTCGGATTCTCGGTGAGCCGGTTCCGCGGGATCGTCGAGACGACCAACATGGCTTCGGTCACGCCCATCGACGACGAGTATTGTGACGTTCGCTTCTCATTTACCGTGAAGAAGATTGGTGGGGCGGAGATCACCGAGGGCGTCGGGAAGGCGTTCACGAAGGAGATCGCTCGGCAGCTCGAGGAGGACGCGCCCGTCTGGGAGAACAAGGCGTTTTTCCATCAGCCGATGCTCTGCGACGGAGATGGGCCCATCGCCGAATTCAGGCGATGGTGCGCGAACTTCTACCCCGACTGGTACCACAAGCAGGCGCAAGACGAGTATGATGGTGTCAAGGAGGTGAGCAAGCCGCTCACACTCGCCGAGCGACGCCGGCGGCTTGTCGCAGCATAGATGGACAACGCTTCTGAAACCCGAACACCGGCGACGCCGGACGAAATCCGAACGCGAATACGAAGTGAGCATGCGCAGATTTCCGCGATGGTCGCGCGGGTCGAAGCGCTCACCGAGCGCGTTGGGCCGCACGAACCGAAGTCGATCGTCGCACTTCGAGACGAGCTGCAATCACTCGGCAACCTGCTGATGGAACATCTCCACTACGAGGAGTATCAACTCCCAACGCTTGCGAAGGAAGGCGATGCGGCCTCCGTGGCAGAAGCCATGAGGGCCGAGCACAAGGGCCAGCGGGAGCTTCTGCACGGCATCATTCGCGACCTCGACGAGACAGCGGTAGGCGAGAAACTCGTCACGGGCGTTCGCGAGCTCGCGCGAGCGATCCGGGACGACATGGAGCAAGAAGAGCGGGAGCTTCTGAGCAAACCATGAAGATCAAGTACGTCGCCGAGACCTGCAACCACTACGGGGTCTGCTGCGAAGAGGCCCCCGAGCTATTCTCGTTCAACGAGGACGGCAGCCTGAAGATCGCGTCGGAAGTCCCGCCGGAGCTCGAGGACAAGGCTCGCGACGCGTGCATGATGTGTCCAACCCAGTCGATTGAAGTCGTGGATTGAGCGTCTAGCCCCGATCCTCTTCTTCGTCCCGTGACTCCTTGTAATCGACTCGAATCCTGCCCTCCCCGAGGGTCGCAATGGTTTCGAGCGCCTGAAGACGGGCTTCGGTGTCGCGGCGGTACGCTCGAAGCTCGGTGAGCTCTTCGCGCATGCGTTCGGCCTCCTCAGCGCGTGCTAGCTTCAGTCGGTACCAAAGCCATCCTCCCCACCCGAGTAGGCCGACGACGGCGAGCGGGATCAGCAGTTCGATGACGATGGCCATCTTCAACTTGTGCCCTCCGCACGCCGCGGCTGCAAGTCAATCCGAGATCGCCGTGGTATAGATGACGCATGGGTGCTGGAGCCGGCGAAATCGACGAGTTTCGGGAGCTTCAATCACACCTCGGGCCGCGCTGGGCGCTGGCAGATGGCGACAGCCCAAACCCACGAGACATCGTCGTCGTCCCTTCCCTCTCCTTCGACGGGATCGAACGTGTCGATATCGATGGGGTGATTCACTACGAGGAGCGCATGTTGTTCGCGCTCAACCTGCTTCGCCATCCGCGTGCGCGACTCGTGTACGTTACGTCGGCTCCGATTCACCCTTCGGCGGTGGACTATATGCTTTCCTTGGTGAGCGGCATTCCGACCGAGCACATGCGTCGGAGACTGACCGTGATGTCGCTCTACGACAGCACGCTGACACCGCTCTCCGAGAAGATTCTCCAACGGCCGCGCGTCATCGAGCGTATCCGCCATCTGATTCGACCAGAGTGCGGCTTGATGACTTGCTTTACGGTGTCCGAAGCCGAGCGCCGCCTCGCCGTCGCGCTCGGTGTGCCGCTCTACGGTGTCGATCCCGATCTGCTCTGGCTTGGCACCAAGAGCGGCTCTCGTTGGGCGTTTCGAAAGGCGGGCATCCCGCTTCTCCCAGGAGTGGAGGACTTGAACAGCGAGGCCGAGCTCGTCCGCGCGGTCGAGGGTCTTTGGAGCGACACCGAGCGACTCGACCGAGTCGTGGTGAAGCACAACACCGGGTTCAGCGGGCATGGTAATGCCATCCTCGACCTAACCCAGCTGAGCGACGTTCACCCAAAGAGCGGCACGAGCCGCGAATCTCGCGAACAAGCGATCGCCGACGCGCTTCGGACGATGCGGTTCGTCGATGGCGGCCACGATTGGGACTCCTTCATCGCGAAGTTCGAGCTCGAAGGTGGCATCGTGGAAGCTCTTCTCGAAGACCCCAACAAGCGGGCGCCGAGCTGCCAGCTACGCATCTCGCCGACGGGGAGCCTCGACGCGATCTCGACGCACGACCAGCTCATCGAAGGTGTCGACGGCCAGGTCTACGCAGGCTGCCGGTTCCCGGCGGACGCGGCGTACCGGAACGTGATTCAGCAAGATGCGATTCGCGTTGGCGAGATCCTGCAGGCCCAAGGTGCGGTCGGTCGTCTCGCGGTCGACTTCCTCTGCGTTCTGTCTGAGGACGGCACCTGGGAACACTTCGCCATCGAGACGAACCTCCGATTGGGGGGGACCACCCACCCGATGATGCTGCTCCGGATGCTCACCGATGGCCGGTACGATCCGACGACGGGTCTCTATCTCACACCGCGCGGCGAGCCGCAGTTCTACGTCGCCACCGACTCCATGTGCTCCGACGCCTATCGCGGCCTACTCGTCGAGGACTTGCTCGACATTGCCGCCGTCGAGGGTCTGCACTACCAAGCTTGGTCGGAGTCTGGGGTGCTGTTTCACTTCACGGGTGCGCTCAGCGAATACGGGAAACTCGGGATCACGGCGGTAGGCAAGAGCCAGGCAGAGGCCGATCGCTGGTTTGCTCGCACGCGGGACGTACTCGACCGCGAGACAGCGCGGTAGCCCCACCCGTCGCGCGGTCAGACTGGGAAACGCCCGTACCTGCGAAGAGCGACGACCCGATCCTCGTCGGCATCATGGCGCGCATCGGGCAAATTGCGCGGGTCAGTCTGCAAGTTATTGATTTTGTTTTGTTTTTTGGGGGGCTGCGTGTCCCCAGAAGAACTCGCCGGGTTCGGGGGCGTCTTGGTTGAGCATGCCGCAGCCGACTTGGTCGGGGGCCTCTCGGGGGTCGTCGGGCTCGGGGCTGAGGTCTGGGAGGGCCATGCCCGAGCGGAGCACTTCCATGGCGCGGTGGGTCGAGAGATAGACGCGGCCCTCGGAGGCGAGCTTCTCGAGCAGCCCCGTGCGGTGCAGGACGTCGCGCACCGGGCCCTTGATTCGCGTGAGCACCAGCTTCGTGCCTCTGCTCTCGAGTTCCTCGTCGAGCTCTGCAAGCGTCGCGGCGGCCGCTGAATCGAGATCGTTCACCCCGGCCGCTTCGAGGACGAAATAGCGAACGGGAACGTCCGACTCATCGACGAGTCTGCGGACAGTCTCTTTGAGGAAGCTGACGTTGCCGAAGTAGAACTGCGCATCGACGCGCACGAGGATGATTCCTGGAAGAGCTTCTGCGTGTGGATGCCTGGCGATGTTCAGGTACGACTGTGTCTGAGGGACCCTTCCGAGCACCGCAAAGTGCGGACGAGTGGTCCTTATCAGGAAAAGCAGCACGGACGCGCCGATGCCGACGAGAATCCCCCACTGAATGCCAAGCGAGAGCGTCGCGACGAAGGTCAGCAGCAGGAGGTAGAAGTCGGTGCGCTTGATGTGGAAGACCTCTCGGGCGCCCTGGATGTCGATCAGACTCGCGACAGCCGCAACGATGATCGCGCTGAGGGCCGCTTTCGGAAGATAGTAAAAGGCGCCGGTGAGAAAGAGGAGAGTCAGCACGACGACGCCGCAGGTCACGAGCGCCGCAAGCTGTGTGCGAGCCCCTGCACGAGCATTGACCGCCGTGCGCGAGAAGCCGCCCGCTACCGGATAGCCACCGGTGGCGCCTCCGGCTAGGTTCGCAAAGCCGAGCGCGATCAGCTCTCGGTTGGGGTAGATGTCGTAGCGATGCGCCTGCGCGAAGGTGCGACCGACCGAAATCGCCTCCATGAACGAAACGAGCGCAATCGTCGCGGCCGCGGGGATCAGCCCTGTCAGAACCGATGGGTCGACCGAGGGAATCTGAAAGCCGGGCAGGCCCGCCGGCACCTCTCCGACGACGGCCACGCCTCGGTCGTTGAGGCCGAGCGCCCAGACCGCGACCGTTGCGATGACCACCACGCCGAGCGCCGTCGGGAAACGAGGAAAGCGCTTCTTGGCGGTGACCAACGCGACGATCGAGAGGACTCCGATCGCGAGCGTCGGCCAAGACCACGCCGAGAAACTCTGGAGCGCTTCCCAGACCACGCGATGAACGTGGTGGGTCCGCGGGAGATTGACACCGAGAAGGTTGCCGAACTGGCTCGCGGCAATGATCAGAGCGGCGGCCGCCGTGAAGCCCGCGACGACCGGGCGCGAGAGAAAGTTCACGAGAAACCCGGCCCGCACGAATCCGAGACCGGCTTGGATCACGCCCACCATCATGCCGACGGCCGCGGCGATCAGCACGTATTGCTCGGTCCCCACCTCGGCGATCGCACCGACGGATGCTGCGACGAGGATCGAGTCCATGGCCACCGGACCGACGGCCAGATGGCGCGAGGTGCCAAAGACCGCGTAGAGCAGGATCGGCGCCACGGACGCGTACAGGCCGTGGATCGGCGGCAGGCCCGCAAGCAGCGCATAGCCCATCGCCTGCGGCACCAGCATGACCGCCGTCGTGAGCCCCGCGATCACATCTGGCCCCAAGTCGCTCCGCGAGTAGTTGCGGAGCCAGGCGACGATCGGCAGCGCGGGCGGGGTCGTGCTCATCCGTCAATGGCGGCGGGGGCTCCGGGGCCTGCGGCAGCGCGGGCGTCGCGCGCCTTCATGAGCAGCTGATAGCCGCCAACTCCTACGACCATGGCCGCGCTAAACACGAGAGCCTGCTTGGACCCGGCGCCGAGGGAGGTGAACGCGGGGCCGGGACAGTATCCGCCGAGCCCCCACCCGATGCCGAACATCGCGGAACCGGTGAGTAGACGCCAGTCGATGTCTCGCCGCGTCGGAAGAAGGAACTTCGGAGCCCACACCGGTTTTTGCCACGTGTGCGTCGCCCATCGGTAGAACGGGGTGTAGACCGCGGTCGCACCGAGCATCACGAATGCAAGGCTCGGGTCCCAGTTCCCCGTGAAGTCGAAGAAGCCGACGATCTTGGCGGGCTGGGTCATTCCCGAGATGGCAAGCCCGACGCCGAAGAGGATTCCGCCCAGGAACGCTCCAAGCTTGACGTTCATACCGCACCTCCGAGTACCTCGTTCACCACGAAGACCGTGGCTGCGGCGGTCGCCATGAAGGTCAGCGTCGCCACGATGGAGCGTTTTGAAAACCGCCCGATGCCGCAGACGCCGTGTCCGCTCGTGCAGCCGCTGCCGAGCTGTGTGCCAACGCCGACGACCAGACCTGCGACCACCAACGCCAGCGTGGAGCGATCGATCCCCACCCGATAGTCGAGAGGACGGAACGCGCTCCACACGATGCCTGCGACGAAGAGGCCGACGAGGAACATGACGCGCCAGGTGACGTCGCCCGGCTCGCGGCGAAAGATCCCGCCTGCGATGCCGCTGATGCCCGCGATTCGACCGTGGAAGACGAGCAGGCCCACGGCCGCAAGTCCAATCAAAATGCCTCCGAGAGTGGAAGCAAGAGGCGTGAACGATTCCATACCCTGATAAAAAGCAGGACCTCGGCGTATTCGCCAGCCGACGGACTGCGAAAACTTTGCGTCATCGTTCCGCCGCCGAAAATTCCAGGCCTTGCGCGGAAAGCCGATCGGATCAACATCGTTCGACAGGAGGACGGCCATGCTACTTCGCCAGCTCTTCGACCACGAGACATGGACATACACCTACCTGCTTGCCGACGAGGCGTCCGGCGAAGCGGTGCTGATCGACCCGGTCATCGACCAGGTCGAGCGGGACATCAAGCTGCTCCGCGAGCTTGGGCTGAAGCTCGTCTACTCGATCGACACGCACGCACACGCGGACCACATCACCGGAGCGGGCATGCTCCGCAAACGACTTGGCAGCCAAATCGTGATGAACGAGGCGGCTGGAGCCGAAGGCGTCGACGTGCCGGTCAAGGATGGGGACGTTCTGAAGTTCGGCGCCCTCACTCTCGAAGTCCGGGCGACCCCAGGACACACCGATGGATGCGCGACGTTCGTCACCGGCGACAAGAAGTGGGCGTTCACGGGCGACGCGATCTTCATTCGGGGGACAGGCCGCACCGACTTCCAGCAGGGAAGCGCTGAGACACTCTACGAGTCGATTCACGAAAAGATCTTTTCGCTCCCGGACGACACGATCATCTGGCCGGGTCACGACTACCGTGGAATGACGTTCACGACCGTCGGCGAAGAGAAAAAGCACAATCCCCGCGTAGGCGGCGGGAAGTCCAAGGACGAATTCGTCGCGATCATGGAACAGCTCAACCTGCCCACGCCAAAGAAGCTCGACATCGCGGTGCCCGCCAACCTGCACGTCGGCGTCGTTCCGCCGAGCTCGATGTCCGGGGACCCTCTCCCAGAACGCGGCTGGGCCGCGATCGAGCGCAGCAAGGACGGGATTCCGGAGGTCACGGTCGACTGGGTCAACGCGAACAAGGGCGCCGTCCGCCTCGTCGACGTTCGTGAAAAGGACGAGGCCGAGACCGACGGGATCATCGACGGCGTTGACGTCGTGCCCATGGGCACCGTCGGCGAAGCGTCGAAAGCATGGGACAAGGAAATCCCCGTGATCACGATCTGCCGCTCGGGCCGCCGCTCGGGGCGGGTGGCGCTCGAGCTCGAAAAGCTCGGCTTCAAGCGCATCGCCTCGATGCGCGGCGGCATGCTCTCCTGGAACGAGCAGAGCTAACGGCGCGCTGAGGGTCGGACGGCTTTCCAGCGCTCGGTGGTCGCTGGGTCGAACGGGTCGTCTCCCGCCAAGTAGCGCGCCATGTGCGGGAAGCTGTCGTTTCCAAAGAAGAGCTCCCCGTCGACGATGAACGTCGGCACGCCGAATGCGCCGTGGGCAATCGCCTCTTCGCCGTTGTCCCGAAGTCTCTGCTTGATCGCAGGATCTTGGATGCGCGAGATCGCGTCAGGTACGCCGACCTCATCGCAAAGCTCCCCGACCACTTCGGCCTTACCGACGTCTCTCGATTCTGCCCACGTCGCCGCGAACAGTCGGCTCACCAGCGCGCGACGCACGCTCTCGGGCATGTCGAGCACGGACGCCCTCAACGCAGCAAGCGGGTTGAACGGGTGTGACGCCGGGGGCTCGAACGGCACCCCCATCGTGCTCGCGAGTCGGGTGCAATCGCGAAACATGTAGAGTCGCTTGGGCTCGATCTCTGCTGGTCCCTTGTGCCCGTGTTCGTTGAGAAGCCCGGCGAACACGGTCGGCCGCAGCTCCAGGTCCAACCCATGCTCCGGCGCGAACGTCTGAAGCCGATGCCACGCCAGGTAGGCATAGGGGGAGATGTAGTCGAAGTAGAAGCGCAGCGTTCGAGTCGTCATCGAGTCGATCGAATACATGACAGAGGCGCGCAAGCACAAGGACGAACCGATGCTAGCCTGCGGCGGTGTTCGAGATAGGCACGGTGGGGATCCTCGTCGTCGCGAGCTTCGCGACGGCGACGGTGTCCGCGATCCTCGGCATGGCCGGGGGCGTCACTCTTCTCGGCGTGATGACCGCGCTGCTGCCAGCCCCGGTCGTGGTGCCGCTGCATGGCGTCGTTCAGCTGGCATCGAACTGGACCCGGACATGGGCGTTTCGGAAGCACGTCCGCTGGTCGATCTTCGGCGTGTTCCTCGTCCCCTCATTGGTTGGCGTCGCCATCGCCGCGGCGATCTGGGCTGACCTCGAGCTCACCTGGTTCCGCGCCTGGGTCGGCGCGTTTATCTTGTTCTTCCTGCTCTGGCGGCGGCACCGGCCGACGCTCCGCCACCCTCCGCTTTGGTCCTATGCGGTCCTCGGACTCGCGGCGGGGCTACTCGCGATTTTCGTCGGCGCGACCGGCCCGTTCCTGGCCCCGTTCTTCCTGCGTGATGACTTCGACAACGAGGAGGTCATCGCCACGTCGGCCGTCTGCCAGACCTGGCTTCACTTCTTGAAAGTTCCGGCGTTCCTCGCTTTGAGCTTCGACTACGGACCCTACTTGCCCCTACTCGCCGCGCTGGTGGCCGCGGTGATCGGCGGCACCTACCTCGGCAAACATCTCCTGCGTCAGATTTCGAAAGAACGGTTCGAGTTTTGGTTCCAAACGGCGCTTGCGGGGCTCGCGATCTACCTCATCGTTTCGTCGTTCGTTTGAGCCGACAACCCTTGGCCGTCGGGTCGTAATGGCGTAATTGGCACTGGCCCGCACCGGCGAGACGAACCCATGGCTTTTGCAGACGACGAACGTGACCTCGACGAGACGGCCCGGAAGCTCGGCGCCTGGATTGCTCCACAACTAGGGGTCGCCCCCGATGCGGTGAGCATCGAAGACCTCGACGCTCCCCTGAGCACCGGGTTTTCCAGCGACACCCTGCTCTTCGATCTCGTGTACGAAAAGGGCGGCGTCGAACGTCGCGAAGGGCTGGTTGCGCGCCTCGAGCCCGAAGACTTCGTGATGTTCCCGAACTACGACGTTGCCGCTCAGGCGAAGACGCTCCAGCTCCTCGAGGATACCAGCGTTCCCGTGCCCACCGTGCGCTGGTCGGAGTCCGACAGGTCGGTGCTCGGGGTCCCCTTCTACGTCATGAGCCGCGTCGAAGGGCGCATCCCGACCGACAACCCTCCGATGCACGACGAGGGATGGATTGCGGAGGACTGCTCGGAGGCCGAACGTGAGGCGATCTGGTGGAACGGGCTCGGCGCGATGTCGGCCGTACACCAGGTCGACTGGCAGGGGCTCGGCTTCGACTTTCTCGCGGAGCCAGAACGGGGCGACAACGCTCTCGACCAGCAGCTCCACTACTGGCAGGAGTACTTTCGCTGGGGCATGCCCGCCGAACGACACCCCGACATCGCACGGGCGCTCGAGTACCTCGAGAACAACAAGCCCTCGGAGCAGCCGGTGGCGCTCTGCTGGGGCGACTCGAGGCTTGCAAACCAGATCTTCGACGGCGTCGAATGCGTCGCCGTGCTCGATTGGGAGATGGCTCGTCTCGGCGACCCCGTTCAGGACCTCGCGTGGTGGCTCGCGTCCGACCGCTGCTTTTCCGAAGGGCTCGAGTTCGAGCGATTGGCCGGTTTCCCCGGCAAAGAGGAAACCATCGAGCGGTGGGAGCAGACCACGGGACGCGAGGCCGCACACTTCGAGTACTACACGATCCTCGCGCTCACTCGGTTCTCGATGAACATGGCGCGAGTCGGTCAGTTCATGAAGAAGATTGAAATCATCGACGAAGAAAACGAGTTCGACTACGAGAACTTCGCGTCGATTACGCTACGACGCGCACTATCGGAGCTTTGAAGAATGGGTCCACTGACGGGATTGAGAATTGTCGAAATCGAGGGCATCGGCCCCTGCCCCTTTGGCGGCATGCTTCTCGCCGACCTCGGCGCGGAGGTGATCCGTGTGGGGAGGCCGCAGCCATCGTTCCTCCAAGCGACGTTCGACTTCATGAGTCGGAACAAGAAGAGCATCACGCTCGACCTGAAAACACCGGAAGGTCGGGAGGCCGTTCTCAAGCTCGTCGAAACGGCCGACGCGCTCATCGAAGGCTTTCGCCCGGGCGTGATGGAGCGACTCGGCGTGGGCCCGGACGTGTGTTTCGAACGAAACCCCAAGCTCGTATTCGGTCGCATGACGGGCTGGGGACAGGAGGGCCCGCTGGCGCAGCGCGCAGGGCACGACATCAACTACATCGCACTCGCCGGCGCGCTTCACGCGATCGGACCGCAAGGCGGGAAGCCCACTGTGCCGCTCAACCTCGTGGGCGACTTCGGCGGCGGGGGTCTTCTTCTGGCGTTTGGGGTCGTGAGCGCGCTTCTCGAGGCTCAGAAATCGGGCAAGGGGCAGGTCGTGGACGCGGCGATGGTCGACGGCGTGGCCGCCCTGATGGCAAGCGTCTACGCCGGCATGCAGCAGGGATACTGGACCGATCAGCGAGGGGAAAACCTGCTCGATGGCGGCGCGGCGTTTTACGACGTCTACGAAACCAAGGACGGCAAGTACATCTCGATCGGCTCTCTCGAACCCCAGTTCTACAAGGAGCTGCTCGAAAAGCTAGACCTCGTCGGTAAGCTCCCCGCACCCGGCGACCACCTCAATCCCGCGAGCTGGGCATCGATGCGCCCCGTGCTGACGGAGGTGTTCCTCGGTAAGACCCGCGACGAGTGGTGCGACGTGTTCGAGGGAAGCGACGTGTGTTTCGCGCCCGTGCTGGCCGCGGCCGAGGTCTTCGAGCACGAGCACCATCAGGCGCGCGGCTCTTTCGTTCAGCTCGGCAAGGTGAAGCACGCGGTCGCCGCACCTCGTTTTTCGAGGACGGTGCCGGACCTTCCGAAAGAGGCACACGCGCGAGGCGCCAACAACGCAGAGATATTCGAGGAGCTCGGGATCCCCGACCCCAACGGAGAGTGAAATGATTACGGACTTCGACGACTACCTGATCCACCAGGCGGCCCTCCCGATTAATCAAACCGGCATCGCGAACCGAAACGCCTACGACCGATACTGGTTCAACGGACACGATCGGGCCGGCACGTTCCTCTTCGAAATCGGCCTAGGGCGATACCCCAACCGCTTCGTTCAAGACGCGCACTTCAGCGTCTCGATCGATGGTGTGCAGCACTCGTTCCACGCGTCGCGGCGCATCCCGGACAACCCCATGGACAGCTCGGTAGGGCCGCTTCGCATCGAAGTAGTGGAGCCCATGCGTGTGATACGCATGGTCATCGAGCCCAATGAAACCGAGGTTGAAGCGGACCTCACGTTTCACGCGAAGGCGCCTCCTGTCCAAGAGCCCAAGAACCACATGTGGGACGGAACCCGTCTCATCATGGACACCCAGCGGTTCACCCAATACGGCACGTGGGAGGGCTACTTCACGATCAAGGGTCGACGCGTCGACGTGCGGCGAGGAGAAGTGATCGGCAACCGCGACAAGTCCTGGGGCATGCGGCCGGTCGGCGAGTACGAAGAGGGCGCGCCGAGCCGGCTCACGACCGACCCGGCCGTGTATTGGATCTGGTCACCGATCCATTTCGACGGGTTTTGCACCCATTATCTCACGCGAGAGCTTCCGGACGGATACGCCGAGGAGATCGCCGCGTCGATCGTGAAGACCTACCCGGACGACGCCGCGGTGCCCAAAGACGTGGTCGAGGTGGATGAAGAGAAGATGGCAACGGCGACCAACGAGATTCGATGGATCAGCGGAACGCGCTGGCCGTCGGGCGCTACGCTCGGCTTCGAAAAGCGAGACGGCACCAAGCTGACGATCGAGCTGGAACCGATCTTCCGTTTCCACATGATGGGCATCGGCTATCAGCATCCCGAATGGGCCCACGCCGTGTGGCGCGACGAGCTCGAGATCGGGTACGAGAACTGGAAGCTCGACGAGGTGGAGCCCGACGAGTACTGCACGATCCACGTCCACAACGTCGTGAGGGCGACCATGGGCGAACACCAGGGCATCGGTATCCTCGAAACCATTTGCTTCGGTCGACACGAACCGAGCGGGTTCCAAGATTTGTTCGACGGGGCGCCTTAGCCGTCAGAACCCGAAGCCCGCCCCCGCACCGAAAATCGGAATGTTCGTCGGGTAGAAGGCGTTTCGGAACACGTTGACCTTGAGCGAAACGGCGACGAACGCGCCGCGGCCGACGCCCATCACGTAGCCACCGCCAAGAAACAGGTTGCCGTAGTTCGTGCGGCCCGAGGTGATGCCGCCCCGTTTGAAACCGGTGTTGATCAGCTCGCCTTCCACCAACAGGAAAAGGGTGGAAATCGGATAGACGCGAAGGAACAGCGAGGTACCGAACGTATGCCAGACGGCATTCGGCTGGACGAGCTTGTCGTTCGTGTACTGGTAGCGAACTGTCATGCCAGGCTCGACATCGACGACCTTGTCGAAGATGTAGGAGACCTGCGGCGCAACTCCGATCGTGATGAGGTCCGTTGCGAAACCGAAGCCCACTCCCGCTCCGACGCGCAGCTGCCCTGGCTTCTTCTTGGGTGGAGGTGGAGGGCCGACGTCCTCCGGAACGGATTCCGGCTCGGGGGCTTCGGCTGGCGGCTCCGACGCGGGCGGAGGCTCGGTGATGATTTCGACGCCGGACTCCTCCTCGACCACATCCTGCGCGAGCCCGGGCGCTGCCCAGAGGAACGCGACTAGCAACCCCACGCAAGCAAGCCGAAACACCGCGGGATTATAGCAGGAACACGTCCTCGAGGTCGTCGAACGCCGTCGTGCGCCATCGCGCAGGCGGGCTCTGTCCTTCGATGAGCTGCTTCGTCGCCGCGAGAACAGCGCGCGGTGTCCGGTCGGAAACCAAGGTCAGAATGCCTTGCCCTCACGCAGGCCGAAGCGTTTCGCGATCGTGGCCATCGGACAGAAGCCGGTAAACGACGCCTGAAACATGTTCAGCCCGACGAAGAGCGGGAGGGCGAGCCACGCGATGTGGTGGGCGTAGGCGAGCGCCACCCCGACGGTCACCATGATCCCAGCCACGCGAAAAACCAATTTGTCGATGTTCATGAGGTTTGTCCTTTCTTTTCCAATTTCAGAACGAGTAGCGAAGTCGCGCGTACACGTTCGTGTTCTCCTTGAGCTGACCGAAGAACGTGTAGTCGTAGCGGCCGAACATGAGGTTCGCTCCGACGACGACCGCCAGCGGATCGATGATCTTGTAGGTGACTCGTGGTCGGATGTACGTATCGAGCTCGTCCGGCGAGAAGAAGGTGAACAGCGAGATCTCGAGCTTGTCCATCACCAGAAGCTGCGTGAGTCGCAGCGTGAGGACGTGACGGAACTCGTTTTGCTCGTACTGGGGGAAGAACGAGTTTGCGGTCAACGCGTCGTAGTCGAGCGTGTACTCGAGGTAGTACTGAAGCCCCACCTGAAACTTCGTGAAGAGCTCGCGCTCGTAGCCGGCGAGCCCTCGGAACTGCGAGTTCGGAATCGTCGGGTCGGTACCTGCCCTGTCGTCGAATGAATCGTAGAACGCTCCCTCGACGTTGAAGAGGCCGCCACCGAGCGGAGCGCGAAGGCTGGCTCCGTAGACCGCCAGCCTCGCGAACGTGAGATTGACGTCCGGCGAAGGCGGTCCGGTCAGCGCCGTAGGCTGAGGCCAGAAGCCTCCATATCCATACGCAGCGAGCTCGACCGGACCCGCACTGCCGTAGAGTCGACCGTGAATCTGACCGTTTCGAAGCCGCTTGTCCGGGAACAGAGGTTGAATGGGACTGAAGGGCGAGCGGTCCCCCTGAATCTCCCCGAGGAGCGGGTTGAAGAACGACAGTCGCTCTCCGTTGATGAACCGGTCGGATTCGAAGATCGGAGTCCAGACCAAATCGAGGCCGACCTTCTTGATCATGAACGTCGTCTTGATCGAGGTCGATGGCGCCTTGAGGTATTCGTCGGCTCGACCGATGAAGAACGAGTTGAAGTCCTTTGGGAAGAGGTCGTTCAAGAAGAGAAAGTCGCCGGTACCCCAGGTGAGAACCTGGCGGCCGAAGCGCATGCTGAACCAGTCGCCCCCGCGAACGAAGATCGACGCGTCACGGATGTCGAACCAGACCCGAGATAGCGCGCCGTCGACGAAGACGTCGCCACGAAACCGTGCACTCGCGATCTCGTGAACCGCATCGACATTCAAGCGAAACCGTGCTTCGGCTGCCGTGAACTCGTTCGCGCTCGCGGAGCTCCGAACGACGCGGGGTGCGACGAGGCCCTCGACGAACCCGCCGAGCTGGAAGTCCCAAGGTCGACCTCCAGAGCCTCCCTCGCCGTCGCCCTCTTCCTCTTCCCACTCATCGAACTCGCCCCACTCGTCGTCGCCGGAGCCCGCCGTGTCGATCGGGGCCGAGAAGTCGCTCGCGGCATCGGGCTCATCGAACGGCTCGACGTCGCCGGCGGCTTCCTCCGGCGTCGAGGGTTCGTCCCCCTCCACGCCGGGGTCGATAGATGGTCCTTCGTCAGCCTCTTCGGCGGCCTCCTCTCCCTCGGCGGTGGTGCCGCCTTCGTCTTGCGCGAAGGCAGCGGAGGCCAAGGTCAGCACGGCGAAGACGAGCGCTGCCACCGCCATGCAACGCAGGGACGGGACCCCGCCTCGACAGCGCATTGTCGTGCACGTCGACCGTTTCATTTATCGCAGCCATTTCTGCGGCGGGTTCCGAAGTGAACCCTCCACGAAGATGTCGTCGGGGATGCCCAGGTCGTACTGAACGTTGCCGACCGCGCTCAGCGTGTATCCGCCGGACTCGAGGTCACTCACCTTGAGGCGGGTGATGGTGGGAACACCGCCGATCGTTTCGACGGCGACCGTCTCGATGCGGCGGTACACCTTGCCTTGGTCGTTCACGTACTCGATCTTCGTCGGCAGGAAGTTCTTCTTGTCGATACGAAGCGTGTAGTGGGCGAACTCGACGCCCTTCTTGCTCTTGGGCGTGCTCTTGACGACGTACTCGGTGTCGGTGGTCTCGAGAAGCTGGTGCGTATCCTCCGACGGATGACGGCCAGAGATATCCTCGTAGAAGAAGTGCGTGCCGACGAAGCTCGTACGCTCGTCGCTCGCGGCGATACGCTTCACCAGGTCGAGCCCTGGGAGGTAAAGCCAACGGTCGTCGTCCTTGCTCGTATGTTTCTTGACGAGGAACGAGGTGTTTCGCACGTCGGCCGGCTGGTCGAAGACAACCAGATAGTTCTGGTCCCCGCCATCCTCGATGTCCCGTCGAAGGACCGCAAACTGGCGCCGCTGTGAGCGGCCTTTGCCGTCGACGATCTTCATCCGTACGAGAGCTCGCCCGTCTTTCGCAGCGTAGTACTGCGCGATGTTGGCGCGATTGACGATTTGACTCGCGTCGCTGAGGTCTCCGGCTTCGGCGATGGTCGAGACGCTGGAGAACAGGGTCAAGGCGGCGGCGGCCGCCAACCAGGTTTTGGTCAGGGTCTTCATGTCGTTTGCTCCTTGAGAGTCGCTGCGGTTCGTTCGTCGTCAGCGCTCTCGTTTCGTTTCTTCGGGAACAACCACTTCTGGATGTTCATCATGATGGCCGGCAGCAGAAGCACGGTGACGATGCTCGAGACGGCCATGATCGCTGCCATCAGGAAGCCCACCGTGTTGTAGGGAACGAGCGGTGCGGCCAAGAGCGGCAAGAATCCAATGGCGATGACGATCGCATTTCGTGTGATCGCCCTCCCAGGCTCTTGGAACATCAGCGTCATCGTTTCGCGCCAGTCGCCGGTGTCCGCTTGAATCGAGCGTGCACGCTCGAGGAAGTGAATCGCGAAGTCCACAGAGAGCCCCAGCGTCAACGACGAGAGCACCGCGACCGGCATGTCGTAGTCCTTGCCGACGAGCCCAATCAGGCCGTAGGTGAACACGATCGTGATCGTGAGTGGCACCATGGCGAGCACTCCGTACACGGGCGAGCGGAACAGGAGCATCATCATCAGGAACACGATGACGAACGCGCCCATCAGGCTCTCGAGCATTCCGCCCACCATCTCTTCCTGCCAAACGACGTTGATGTAGGTGAGGCCAGCCCACTCCGCGTGGAGACCCTCCGGCGGCGGATTCTCTGCGAGGAAGGCGTCCAGGTCGCTCTTCACCGCGAGCATGTCTTGGTTGTCTCCGCTCTTCAGCTGCATCCAAACCGCGCTCTCGCGATAGTCCGGGCTCACGAGGTGCCAGAGATCGTTCGGTCGATGCGACGACTGAAACTGGAGCAGGGTTTGGGCAACGCCCTCGGTCGATTGGGGGATTCGGTAGTCCTCGTCCTCTCCACTGACGAGCTCGCGATAGACGGTCTTGACGACGTCGGCGATCGAGTTCGTCTTTCCGACCAGAGGATGCGCGTCCGCGTGCGCTTGAAGCCGTTCGAGGTATGCGAGGTGGTCGGGGTTCTGAAACGTCTTTGATTGGGTCTGCGATTTCTCGAGCGCAGATTGCACGGCGAGCCATTGCTCGGACTCGTCGCCTTCGGTTTCGAAGGAGAGGTCCGCGGTCGCCTCGATCAGTGCGTCAGAGACGTTGGTGTCGCCTTCGTCGCTGGCGGCCTGTGCCGCGACTTTCAGCTCGTCCCAGGTGGCGCGAACGGAGTCCGCAGCTGTCGCAACCGCCCGGTCACCCGCCGCGACGATCTCCCGCTCGGCGTCCGCGTCCTGCTTCATCACGAGGAACGCGGTGTAGGTGCCCGCGAGCTCGCGATTGAGAACTTCATCGGCGACCCGGATCTTGTGCGAAGGCTTGAACCAGCGAACGGGGTTGTCGTTGATGTTGATCTTCGAGATGCCATACCCGCTCACCGCGAGCACCGCGACGGTGAGCACGAGAATCGGCTTCGCATAGCGGAGGCTCCTTTCGCCGACCGCGGCCACGGCGCGCCCAAGAAGCCCTCCTTCGCTCGAGTCTCGGTCGGCGGAGCAGAGAGCGTCGAGTCGCTTGTCGGGAAGCACCGCGATGTAGGCAGGGACGAAGAGAATGGTCAGGACAAAGGCCACACCGATCCCGAGCGCCACGAACCCACCGAAGACGCGCACCGGTGGGATCGGCGTGAGCATCAGAGAAAGGAAGCCTGCCGCCGAGGTCAAGGAGGTGTACAGCATCGGCGCAAACAGGTGCCCAACCACCTCTCTTGCCGCCTTCTTGCGGTCGCCGACCCGCGGGTAGATGTCCACGAACTCCGAAAGCAGGTGAACGGAGTCGACCACCGCGATCGGCATCAGAAAGATCGGAATCATCGAGCTCATGATGTGAACCGTGAACCCGCTCGCGATCAGGGCCCCCATCGTGATCATGACCGTGGATAGCGCAACGATCATCGGCGACAGGACCAACGCAAAGGATCGGAAGAACCACCACATCAGAAGCAGAATTACCAGCGCGGCAAGCGGCGCGCTGATCGCCATCTGCTTGAACATCTCGACACCGAATGTGTCTTCGGCGACCGGTAGACCGGTAATGTAAAACTCGTCGTCGTTCGTGCCGAAGCCCGCGACGATCGACTCGATCTCTTCCGAGATGCGATGACTCTCGTGTTTGTTCTCGATGGGGACGTAGAGCGCGACGCTCTCACCATCCTCGGACACCACGGTCCCACGCAGCATCGGGAGGCGGAGCGCTGCTTCCTTGATCGCGAGCGCCTCCTCGGGAGTTTCCGGCGGCGATTCCATGAGCCACTCGAAACGAATCGTCCCAGGGCCCGCCTGTTCGATGTTGTCCATCGTCGACGGTCCGAGAACGTCTCGCGCAATGACGCCGTCGATGGCCTTCACCCTCTCATTCAGCTCGTGAACACGAGCGAGCGACTCGGGGTTGAACACACCGTCCGGGTGGTGGTCGTTGACGACGCCGACGACGATCAAGTCGTGGAGCGCAAATTCGTCCTTCGTCTCGTTGTGGAACAACCGCGCCGGGTCGTCCGGAGAGAGCATGTTCTCGGGGTCGGTGTCGACCTTGATCCAGGGGATGGCGGACCCAAGCCCGAGCGTGAGGACCGTGAGGGCGACGAAAACCAGCCGAGGGCGCTGTAGAGGGAAGTCGAGGATTTTCCGTTTCATGACAACTCCGTTGAACTCGAACATTCATATATGACTACATACTCATATAGTCAAGTACTGATATTTCGGACTCAGGGCGCTATAGAGGGAAGGAATGCCGAAAACCCCGCTAAACGCGCAGAATCTGGAGTCGGTCGCCACGCGATTCCGCATCCTCGGCGTCCCGCTGCGCCTCCAAATCCTCAATGAGCTCGCAGATGGCGAGCGCACCGTGGGGGAGCTCGTCGATGCGACTGGGAGCACGCAGCCCAACGTGTCGAAACACCTGACGACGCTCCTTTCGCATCGACTCGTGAAGCGAGAGAAGCGCGGAAACTCGGCGTACTACACGGTCGCAGACCCCGCGGTGTTCGAGCTTTGTGAAATCGTGTGCGGAAACATCGAACGCGCACTCGATGAAGAACGTCGGGCGTTCGGAGGAGAGTAAATGCAAATGGCCACCGCGACGAATCTCATCGCGGTGGCCAGATCGTATCGCGTGAGCGCCCGACTGTATCAGCGGACGGAGAAGGCAGCGCGCGTGTAGCGTCGAGATCGAATCTCGGCGCGGCGAAGCTCTGCCGCCGACAGTGCGACGAGCTCGTCGAACACGCGGGCCCTATGTTCGGCGCCGTGACGGTGCCCGTATCGACGATGCCGTGTATTGAGCTCTCGCTGCAGCGCGTCGAGACGGACCGCGTAGCGACCGCCGTTCGGGCGGGCACTCGCCAAGGCGATCTCGCGATCGATCCACGCGTTCGCGCGAAACGTCAGATTTCGCTTGGCGTACGGATCTCGCCTGTAGGTCGCCTGACGCCATTTCCGAGAGATTCGAACGATCTCCGCGTGACCGCCCCTTTGGCGCTGCAGGTCGACGTGCGCCGCGTTTCGAGCGCGCTGATGTCGAGCGCGGTGCCAATCGTAGTGACGCGTGGGCCGAGCCTCGACGACCACGGTCTGACGAACCTCGGGGTTACGGCGACGACCCTGAGCGTCGGCGCTTGTGACTGTGCCGAACGCCAGCACGAAAAGTCCGAGTGGAAGGGTAAGTCTCATGGTGAATCCTCCGTGTTTGATCGGTGCGGGCTGTCCCGCGGTTCACCCATGCGACGACGGAAGACCTTACGAAGTCCTTACGCCCTTGGGAAATCCCGAAAAACCGAACAAAATCATGGTGCTAAAAGGGCGCGCGCCTTGTTCGCTTGGTCGAGCACAGGTCGCACGCGGGCGTCGGCTTCGAGGGCATCCCAAAGGCCTGCGGCGCGAGCGCGGTACTCCTCCGGACTCAGCCGACCGCGCAGGAGCTCGGCGCGAAGAAACACGAACGTGGTCTGGACGACGTCGTGAAGACAGTAGTCGCGGATCTCCGCGTGCTTGCCCTGCTCGTGCATGCTCTGCACTTTGGAACCGTCGACGCCCATCTTTCCCGGCATGCCAACCAGCTGCGCAAGAGCGTCGAGGCTCGGCATTCGGCTCGCACCGAAATCGGTCATGACATCCGCGAGGTCGAGGTGCCCCTCATCGCTGTAGCGATACCGGTAGTCGGGACCGCCACTTCGCCCCGCGTAATACGCGGGAAACGGAACCCCGTGCTTCAACATGCGATTGGCCAGCACGGGAAGGTCGAAACGCCTTCCGTTGAACGTGACCATGGTCGGATGCCGCTCCCCGATGAACTCAGCGAACTCCTCTAAGACCTTGGCCTCGACGGGCGGCGCATCCTCGTCTCCGCCGAATGCGCCGAGCTTTCGAAACGCGTGTTCGCCGTCGAGCCACAGCACGCCGAGGGCTACGACCTGATGAAACGGGGGCGGCGGAAAGCCGTCGACGGCAGCGTCCCAGGCCAGCTCCGGATCGGGGATGGTTTCGATGTCGAGCACCAGAAATGAACGCGCCACCGTGGGAACCTAACCCAAAACCTCAGTGGATTCACCTGACTCGGCGAGCTTAAGAGTCGCGTAAGGTCGGGGCCCTTTACTTCATGCACAGGGGGCAGCGGCTCCCGGAAAGGAAGCACCATGAAGTACATCAACAAGCAAACCGTCATCGCCGCGATCGTCGGGGGCGTGTCCGCGATTTTCCTAGCGGTCGGAGGCGTGGCGCTGGCCCATAGCGGAAAGCACGGACCCATGGGTGGGCAGCTGACTCCCGAGAAGATCGAGCAGCATGTGACCGAGATGACCGAGCGCCTCGATCTAAGCCCGGCCCAGGAAGCTCAAGTCCGTACCACGCTCGAGGAAGCGCGGATCAAGGGCGAAGAGATCGAGGAAATGCCACGTAGCAAGGAAAAGTTCGTCGCCATGCGGGACCTCCGTTTCGCGACTGAAGATCAGATCTATGCGAACCTGAGCTGCGAACAGCGTGACGAGCTGCGGCTCCTGAAGCGCGAGCATCGCGTGGAGCGCATGGAAGCGCGCTACCAGCATCGTCATCAAGACTGAGCCCCTCCTATGTCCGATCGAATCCTGCTCGTGGAAGACGACCGCGCCCTTGGTCAACAAGTGGTCGAGACGCTTTCCCGAGCGGGTTTCGAGCCGCACTGGGTCCAAGACGGTGATGACGCTCGCGCCCTCGAGCCGGACGACTACCGCATCATCGTGCTGGACCTGATGCTGCCCGGCACCTACGGCATGGACCTCTTGAAGCGTTACCGCGCAACGTCGGAGGTCCCGGTATTGATCCTCAGCGCTCGCGACGATACCGCCGACAAGATTCGTGGTCTCGAGCTCGGCGCAGACGACTACGTCACGAAGCCCTTCTTCCCGGAAGAGCTGCTTGCACGAATCCAAGCGTGCCTCCGACGACCGAATCTCACGAGCTCGGAACGGATCGTGGTCGGCGCGATTCGCATCGACCTCGAACGGCGCGAAGTGACAGGCAGCGGGGGGCCTTTGTCGCTCACGCCGGTCGAGCTCGAAATCCTCACGACGCTCGCACGTCGGCGGGGCGCGGCGGTAAGCCGAGACGCATTGGTCGATGCGGCGCTCGACTCTGCTCAGGAGAACAGCCGCCGGACCCTCGACGTACACATCTCTCGACTGCGCAACAAGCTCGGCGACGACGCGGCGCAGCTCGAAACCGTTTGGGGCATCGGCTATCGCCTCTCCGACGGGACATGAAGCTTCGAACCCGACTCGCTCTGACCCTCGGAGGTGCGACCGTTGCGCTGCTCGTTCTGATCGGCTGGGCTCAGTCGCGCTGGCATCGGCACGTTCGCGTCGAGGTGTTGGCCGAAGCTGCCGTGCAGCGGATGGAGTCTGGAGGTCGTCAACGGTGCGAGGCGAACCCGGAGGCGTGGCCGAGCCGACGAGAACGAAGGCCCGAGCGGATGGCCCGACCGGGAGGCGGCCGATTCCGACCTCCTCGATTCGCGGCGTATGACGCCTCCCTTCAGAGCCGCAACCCCGAGAGCCCGCCCTTCCCTCCCGACCTCGCTCGCCAGCTCGCGGAGGGTCGAGACGTGGCCAGCTCCCGCGCGCCGGACGGTCGTCGAGCGCAGGTCGCCGTCAAGATGCCCTGGAGCGACGGGCCCTGCGCCGTCGTCCTCATGCGCGCCAAAGGACCCCCTCCTTGGTTCTCGGGCGCGGCTCTCTTTCCAGCGTTCCTCGTCGCGCTGGTCGTGGTCCTCGTGGCGCTCCTCGCGGCGGGTCCGATCGTCCGACGCGTCCGACAGCTGACCGAAGCCGTGCGGCGCGTGGGGGGCGCGGCGGAGGAGCCGATCATCGTCGGCGGCAACGACGAGTTGACCGAGCTTGGCGACGCGTTCGAAGAGAGTCGACAGACCATTCGCGCGCAGCTCTCGTCACTTCGCGACCGTGAGCAGGCGCTGCGCAACTACATCGCGAACACCACCCACGACGTCATGCTTCCACTCAGCGTGCTGCAGGGCCACCTGGTGTCGCTCCAACAGCGGATCGAAGCCGGGGACACGGTGGACGCCAATGCGATTCTTCCAAGCATCGAAGAGGCGCAGTATCTCGGCTCGCTCCTTCACAACCTGAACGCCGCCGCGCGCCTCGAAGCGACCGAGGGGCTGCCTCACGAAAGTGAGGTCGACCTGAATCGACTCGTGGAACGCGTTGTCGACAGGCACCGGCCCGTCGCCACCCGTAAGCGAGTTGCGCTCGAACTCGGCGTGCCCGAGCAGACCGTTGCGTGCGTCGGCGATCTGACGCTTCTCGAACAGGCGCTCGGCAACCTCGTTCAAAACGCCGTTCGTTACAATCGCGCGGGCGGCCACGTCGCGGTCGTGTTGAACGTATCGGGCGCGTCCTGGACGCTCGAAGTCATCGACGACGGGCCCGGCATTCCCGAGGGAGAACGCGCCCGCGTCGTCGAACCCTCGTTCCGGGGGAGCGAAGCCCGCACGCGTCACCCGCATGGCATGGGACTCGGCCTCCACATCGTGAGCGATGTCGCGAAAAGGCACGGTCTAACCCTCGAGCTCGAAGAAACGCCTGGTGGCGGACTCACCGCACGACTCCGTCCAGTGGACACCACATCGTGAGACTCTAAACACCGTTTCATGCGAAACGCCGATGTGGCGGTGGTCGGGGCCGGCTTCGGCGGGCTCGCGACCGCACTTCGGCTCGCGGAGCTAGGTGCAGACGTGGTGCTTTGCGAGACCCTCCGGTACCCCGGCGGATGCGCGAGCACGTTTACCCGAAGCGGCTACCAGTTCGAGGCGGGAGCGACTCTCTTTTCGGGCCTTCGGGACGGTCAGCTCTTCGGAGATTGGAACCAGAAGTGGAGCCTCGGCCTGCAGTTCGAGACGCTAGACCCAATCGTCGAGCTTCGAACCGACCTTTGGTCGCTCGAGATTCCGCCGGACCCGGAAGAGTTCCTCAAGCGCTTCTCGAAGCTTCCAGGCGCGGACCCAACTTCGGTGCGGAGCTTCTTCGCGACGCAACGCGAGGTCGCCGACGCCCTCTGGAAGCTCTTCGACGACCCGAGTCTTCTCCCGCCGTTCACCGGAACGTCGATTCTTCGTCATCTCGCCCGCACTCCTTCGTATGCCCCCGTGCTGCGGTGGATACGACGCTCGCTCGGCGACGTCGTCGCGCATCACCACCTCGACGACTGGGAGCCTCTCCTGATTTACCTCGACGCGGTCAGTCAGATCACGGTGCAGGCGAAGGCCAGCGAGGCGGAGGCTCCCTTCGCGATGGCCGCCGTCGACTACTTCTTTCGGGGGACCGGACACGTGCACGGCGGCATCGGCCAGCTCGCGTGGGCCTTGGTCGATGCGATTCAGCGTGCCGGCGGACGGGTTTCACTCGCCAACCGGGTGAAGGGGATTCACCGCGAGGGCCATACCTGGCGCCTCGAAACCCGAAAGGGAGACATCCACGCGCGCAACGTCGTCGCGAACATGCTTCCTCAGACGATGGCCAAGATGGTGACTCCGCCGCTGAACGGCTCACTCCACGACGTGGAGCGCGCCGTCGAGGATGGCTGGGGTGCGGCAATGCTCTACTTCGCCGTCGAAGAAGATGCGCCCGACCGCGAGGCGGCTCACCACCTGCAGCTCGTCAACGATCGCGAAGCGCCGTTCCAGGAAGGCAATCATGTGTTCTGCTCGATCAGCTCGGCGAACGAGACCGACCGAGGGCCCGACGGGCAGCGCACCGTGACCGCGTCCACCCACGTGCCCATGTCGAAGCTGCTCGGGATGTCGCCTGAGGAACAGGGTGACTACGTTGCGACGATCCAAGCGCGCATGCGCGAAACGATTCGCAAGCGCGCCAGCGGTCTCATCGACGGGCTCTGTTTCGAAGCGACCGCGAGTCCGCGGACCTTCGAGCGATTCACGAGTCGGCACCTCGGCTACGTGGGAGGCGTCCCGCGTCGCGTGGGTCTTCGTCACTACCGGCCGCGGGCGCTTCTGCCGCGCGAAGCGGAACGCGGACTCTACGCGGTGGGCGACTCCGTGCTCCTCGGCCAAAGCACCCTCGCGGTTGCGCTCGGAGGGGTTCGGACCGCCGAGGTGATCGCCAAACGCGATACTTGACCCACGGCTCGGTCCGTGCGGAGATTGTGTGCGGAGGGGCGATGTTCAAAGAGATTCTACAAGACCTCGTCGATCGAACCGAGGGGGGCGTGGCCAGCCTCCTCATGGCTTCGGATGGGATCGCGATCGATCAGTACGCGAGCAACGACGGTGACTTCGACATCGAGTCGGTAGGTATGGAGTACAGCGTCGTGTTGAAGGGCGTGCAGCGAGCGGCGGAGATGCTCGACGCGGGCGAGACCAAAGAGGTGTCCGTGAAGACGGAGCGCCTGACTACGGTCGTTCGCATGCTCAGCGACGAGTACTTCGTAGCGCTTGCGGTGAAGCCAGGTGGCAATGTCGGCAAGGCGCGTTTCCTACTTCGGACGAGCGCCCCCACTCTGGTCGAGAACCTCTGACGAATGTCGAGCGGCAAACGCGTCTTGGTGTTGAACGGACCGAACCTCAATCTATTGGGGACCCGTGAGCCCGACGTCTATGGCGCAACCACATTGGACGACATTGCCCAAGAGCTCGAGGCACTCGCGCGTCAGCTCGGCGCCACGGTCGAGTGCCGGCAAAGCAATCAGGAAGGTCAGCTCATCGATTGGTTGCACGACGCCCGCGATTCATTCGACGGCGTCGTGATCAATCCTGGAGGACTGACTCACACGTCCGTGTCACTCCGCGACGGCATTTCCGCAGCTGCGCTACCCACGGTCGAGGTGCATATTTCGAACACGCCCGCACGCGAATCATTTCGTCATCGGTCTGTCACCGCCGCGGTATGTATTGGTTCGGTGCTCGGCTTCGGAAAGAACAGCTACTTGCTTGGCCTTCGCGCGCTAATCGACTATCTGAACGCTGCCGCCTGACCTTTCGCCGCCTGGGGTACGCATGAAGTTGGACTTGGAGCAACTGCGCGAGCTGATCCGACTCTTGGATGAGTCGCACCTCACCGAAATCGAAGTCGAGCATGACGACGATAGGATTCGAATCCGACGGGACCCGACCCCCGTGGCCGGGACTGTGTCAACATCGGCCGTCACGCCCGCCGTGGCCACTGTGCCCGCACCAAGCGACGCCGCCGCCGCGGACGACGACGGCAACTACGTCACGTCCCCCTTCGTCGGGACCTTCTATCGCTCTCCCTCGCCGGATAGCGACCCGTTCGTGGAGGTCGGGGACGACATCGCGCCCGGTCAGGTGCTCTGCATCGTCGAGGCGATGAAGCTCATGAACGAAATCGAAGCCGAGGCCTCCGGTACAATCATCGAAGTCCTCGTCGAGAACGGGAAGCCGGTGGAATACGGCGACCGACTCTTCCGCATCGAGACCCCATAGCGTGCTCGAGAAAGTCCTCATCGCCAATCGAGGAGAGATCGCGCTTCGCGTGATCCGCTCGTGCCGGGAACGAGGGATTCAAACCGTCGCGGTTCACAGCCAAGCCGACGCCGACGCGCTTCACACTCGACTGGCGGACGAAGCGATTTGCATCGGCCCGGCGGAAGCGTCGCGAAGCTACCTGCACATTCCCGCCATCATCGCGGCAGCGGAAATCACAGGAGCGGACGCCATTCATCCGGGCTACGGATTTCTGTCGGAAAATCCCGAGTTCGCCGAAACCTGCGCCCAGTGCGGACTCGAGTTCATCGGCCCGCGCCCGGAGCACATGCGGCAGTGGGGCGACAAGGTGAGCGCTCGCTCACTCGCGAAGTCGCTCGGACTCCCGATTCTCGAAGGCACTGGGTTTCTGGAAAACAGCGCGGACGCCGTTCGCAAAGCAGACGCGCTTGGGTACCCGGTGATCCTCAAGGCGTCGGGCGGGGGCGGCGGCAGAGGCATGCAGATTCTTCGCACGCCGGAAGAAGTCTCGTCTGCGTTCGAAACGGCGCGCGCGGAATCCCTCGCGGCGTTTGGCAGCGACAAGCTGTACTTCGAGCGCTACCTCGAACGTCCCCGTCACATCGAGTTCCAGATCCTCGGGGACTCTCACGGGAACGTTCGGGTACTCGGCGAACGCGAGTGTTCGATTCAGCGCAGGCACCAGAAGGTCCTCGAGGAGGCGCCGAGCGTTGCGATCGACGAGGAGCTTCGCAACGACATGTCGGCGACCATCCGACGCGCGATGAGCGACGCCGGCTACCTTTCCGCCGGAACGCTCGAGTTTCTGCTCGACGAGCGCGGCGAGCTCACCTTCCTCGAAATGAACCCTCGCATTCAGGTCGAACACCCGATCACCGAGATGATCATGAGCGTCGACCTCGTCGCCGAGCAGCTTCGAATCGCCGATGGCCAGGCCCTCGAGCTGCCGGAGCATCCGCTATCGCCACGAGGTCACGCCATCGAATGCCGCATCAACGCCGAGGACCCGGACACGTTCGCGCCGTGGCCCGGCAAGATCACCGAGCTGCACATGGCAGGCGGCGCCGGCGTGCGGGTCGATAGCGGCGTCTATGGAGGCGGGCGGGTTCCCCCCCATTACGACTCCCTGGTCGCGAAGCTCATCGTACACGCACCGACACGGCCTCAGGCGATCGCGAAGATGCAACGGGCGCTCAGCGAGACGATCATAGGCGGTATTCGCACGAACATTCCCCTGCATCAGCGTATTTTGGCCCACCCGGCGTTCGAGCAGGGGCGTGTTTCCACCTGGTTCCTCGACGACCTTCAGGGTTAGCTCTGTTGACCACGCGGGTGCGCCATTAGTACACTTGTGTGGGTGCGTTGAACGCACGGGGGCTTAGTAGGGGTTTTGGGCATCAACAGAAATAAGGTGTTGGATGCGGCGCGGAAGCATCAGTCGCGCGGCCAATACGACAAAGCGATCGCGCAGTACGGGAAGCTGGTCCAGGCCGACAAGCGCGACGTTCGCTCGCTGCTGAAGATCGGCGACCTTTATGTACGCAAGGGCGACCGCGGATCGGCGATCGAGACCTATCAACAGGTGGCCGATCACTACGCGGCGCAGGGCTTTTTCCTAAAAGCGATCGCCGTCTTCAAACAGATCCTGAAGCTCGACCCGTCGCGTCTCGACGCACAGGTGCGACTGGGCGAAATGTACGAGCAGCTTCAGCTGGTGAGCGATGCTCTCAGCGTCTTCGAAGACGTCTCGAACGCCTTCATGCGCGCGGGTGACACCGACGAAGCGCTCCGCATGCTCGGCAAGATGGTCGAGCTCGACCCCGAGCATATCCCGATCCGGATCAAGTACGCGGAAGCGCTCTCCCGTGCCGGGCATACGCAGGAAGCCGCGGACGAGTTCGAGCAGGGCGCGCAGCTTCTGAAGGACCAGGGACGTCTCGACGATTTCATCAAGGTGGCCGAGCGCTTGCTCTACCACCGCACGAACGACCTTCGCATCGCGAAAGAGCTCGCCGAAACGTACATCGAGAGGCGCGATCCAAAGCGTGCGCTCGCGAAGCTTCAGCTCTGCTTCAAGGCCGACCCACGCGACGTCTCCACGCTCTCGCTTCTCGCGGAGGCATTCCTGATGCTTCAGCAGACGGACAAAGCGATCAGCGTCTACCGCGAGATCGCTCGCATTCATCGCGAGGCGCACCGTCCGCAGGAGCGCATGAGCGCCCTTCAGCGAATTCTCGAGCTGAACCCGAGCGACGAGGAGGCCCTCAACGCGCTCAATCGGACTGCGGCCGCATCCGGTCAGCACTTCGTACCTCCGGAGGCCGACGCCGCTCCGGTCACCGGCAGCGTGTCGAACATGCACGCAAGCCGCGGACTGAGCAGCCCTTCTGAGCTGAGCGTGCCGTCCGCGGTGAGCCCTTCGGGCTTGAGCAACCCTTCGGGCATCCTGTACGTCGAAGAGGAAGTCGAAGAGGGCTTCGGGGAAGCCGCAACGGTTTCGGGCTCGCTCCCGGAAATCGAGGCGACCGAGCAGATCTACGACCTCGAGGAAGAATACGAAGAGATCGACGCCGCGTACGAAGTCGACGAGCTCTACGCATCGGAGCCTCCGGCGCCGATTCCCCCGCCGAGCGGCGGAGGGGGCGGCGGTCGCGTCGTTCCGCTGCGCTCGCTCGACGCGATCAGCTACGAGGACTTCCTCGCGATTCCGCTCGCGAGCACTCAGGTCGCACCTGCGGCCGCGTTCGCACCGAGTCTGATGGAGCAAACGCTCGAGCTGGCGGACTCGTACCTGATCGATGGCCACTTCACGCAGGCGCGCGCGATCGTCAGCGAGCTCCAGATGACGCACCCGGATCACCCGCTCGTCCTCGACAAGGCGCGCGAGATCGACGAGCTCGCCGCGGCGTCGTCCGGCGTATCCGCCGTCGCTCAGCCGCTCCACCCGGAGGCGACTCCGATTCCAGAGCCCAGCGTCTCGGACCCGCCGGAGCTCGAGATGGAATACCAACAGCTCGCGCCCGGGGACGAGGGTTTCGATTTCGCGGAGAAGCTTGCCGAAGAGCTCGCCGAGGTTGCCGAAATCGCTCCGATGGACGAGGGCGCCGAGCAGATCGACGTCGAGACCGTGTTCGAGCAGTTCAAGAAGGGCGTCGCCGAGCAGGTCAGCGAAGACGACAGCGACACGCATTTCGACCTTGGAATTGCGTACAAAGAGATGGGGCTGCTGCCCGACGCGCGACGCGAGTTCCAGGTGGCCATGGGCGATCCACGCCGTCGCTGCCTGTGCTGGACGATGATCGGCCTCATCTACATGGAGGAGGGTCAGCCGCACCTCGCCGTCGAAGCGTTCCAATCGGGTCTCGAAAGCCCCGAGAAGACACAGGCGGAGGTGGTCGGTCTACACTACGAGCTCGGGGTCGCATGCGAGTCCGCCGGCTCGTCGGACCAGGCTCGGCTCCATTATCAGTTCGTGCACCAACGCGAACCGCAATTCAGAGAAGTCAGTCAGCGTTTGGAACGTCTCGGCGGCCCGCAGGAGACAACCGAAGATCTGATGCTCGAGTCGATGGACGATGTGAACCGTGCGTTCGACGCTTTGATTCACGAAGACTAGTTCGCTATAACGCGTTCTAGTATGACTGAATCCGTGCAGACGTTTTGCCGGATCTGCGAGGCTCTCTGCGGTCTCGAGGTCACGGTCGAAGGCGACAAGGTCGTCGACATCAAACCCGACGACGACCACGTCGCGACCCGTGGCTATGGCTGCCTCAAGGGTCTCAAGCAGCACAAGATGTACGACACGCCGGATCGGCTCATGTACCCCATGCAGCGCATCGACGGGGAGCTTCAGCGTGTGAGCTGGGACGACGCACTGTCGAGCATCGGCGAGAAAGTGCGCCACCTCATCGACAACCACGGTCGCGACTCGATCGCGATGTACGTCGGCACGGCGGCGGGCTTTGGGGTACTTCATCCCGTGTTCGCGCAGGGCTTCATGCAGGGCGTCGGCTCGGCGAGCATGTTCGCCTCCGCCACGCAGGACTGCGCGAACAAGTTCGCCGTGGCGCATCAGGTGTACGGATTTCCGTTCACGCAACCCTTCCCCGATCTCGACAACCTCGAGTGTTTGATCATCGTCGGCGCCAACCCCGCGATTTCCAAGTGGGCGTTCCTGCAGGTCTCGAACCCCATCCGGCGCCTCAAAGAGGTACAGGCGCGCGGCGCGAAGATCTTCGTCGTCGACCCCCGACGGACCGAAACCGCGAAGGTGGCCGGCGAACACATCTTCATCCGCCCGAACACCGACGTGTTCTTCTACCTTTCGTTCCTCCACGAGCTGCTCGCCACCGCGAAGCTCGACATGGATCGCATCAACAAACACATGAAGGGCTTCGACGAGATGCGACGCGTTGCGGAGGCATGGCCGCCAGAGCGCACGGCCGAAGTCACTCAGGTACCGCCGGAGACACTCCGAGCGCTCGTGAAGGCATACCGCGAAGCCAACGGGGCCGCGCTCTACTGCTCCACCGGCGTCAACATGGGTACCAACGGCTCGCTCGCGTTCTGGCTTCAGGAGTGCATCAACGCGATTTCGGGCAACCTCGACCGCAAGGGTGGAACGCTGGTCAGCACGGGCGTCATCGACTTTGCCGCGTTCGGCAAGAAGACCGGCATCCTGCTTCATCAGAACGAAAGCCGTATCGGCGGCTTCAAGTCCGTCAACGACGCGCTTCCGGGCGGCATCATGGCCGACGAAATCCTCACGCCGGGCGATCGGCAGATCAAGGCGCTTTTCGTCACCGGCGGCAACCCGCTCATCACGATGGCCAACTCGGAGCGGCTGCGCGACGCGTTCAAGGAGCTCGAGCTTCTCGTCGTGCTCGACATCCAGCCTAGCGAAACGGCTTCGGTCGCGACCCACGTGCTTCCGTGTACGTCTCCGTTTCAGCGGCCGGACCTCCCCTTCGTATTCCCGCTCATGCTGGGGCTCCAGTCCAAGCCCTACCTACAGGCCACCAAGGCGATCATTCCGCCGCAGGGCGAGCAGCGTGATGAAGCCTCGATCTACGTCGACATCGCCAAGGCAAGCGGCGTCAATCTCTGGGGGTCGGCCGTTGTGCAAAAGACGCTCGAGGCCTCCATGGCGCTCAACTCCATCGGCAAGGGCGACAAGCAGCCGTCGCTCCCGCAGGAGCTCTTCCTGTCCGGCATCTTGAGAGCAACCAAGCAGGGCAGCTTCAAGAAGCTCTTGAAGGAGAAGCACGGGCGGCTTCGTCCGGAGCACGAACCCGAGAGCTTCCTTGGTAAGCGCATCATTCACGACGACCGCATGCTCAACCTGGCCCCAGAGGTTCTGCTGAAGCAGGCCGAGAACCTGGAGGGCGACTTCGAAAAGGAGCGCCAGAGCAAGGACAAGCTCAAGCTCATCACCAAGCGCGCGATCACGACGCACAACTCGTGGACCCACAACATCGACGAGTTCGTGAACCGCGAACGGCGCACCAATCATCTCTACATGCATCCAGACGATGCGTCGCGAGTCGGCGTGGAAGACGGTCAGCTCGTCGACGTGCAGAGTGCGACCGGCAAAGTGCGGTTGCCCGTGAAGATTCTGTCCGACTTGATGCCGGGAACGGTCGCCCTCCCCCACGGCTGGGGCCACCAGGGCACGAAGATGGGCGTCGCGAGCAAGACGACCGGCGTCAACGTGAACCTCCTCGCGGCAGACGGTCCCGACAAGATCGAGCGGGTGTCCGGTATGGCGCATCTCACCGGCATCCCGGTGGACGTGCGCCCCGCTGCGGGCGATCTCAATCCGAACCATTGGTCGGGCATCGGCCGCGACGCGGCGACTCCATAGGGTTTACACGCTTCTAAAAGATGGCCCGGAACGATAGATTCGGGTACCAGATTGCCGTGGTGAACTGAAGCGGGCATTCCTCGGCTGGCGTTCCCCAACGGATTCGGCACGCCGGATCGGTCGAGTTCTCCGAGTCGATCTGCTGCACGTCGCGAGCCAGCGTCGCGTTGACCCACTCGAAGGACACGCGCATGCGCCGGCCTGGCTTCGACCACTCGTATGCAACCATGAGGTCGAGCCGCGTGAACCAGGGCGTCCGCTGCACGTACTGTTGCACCTGGCCCGAGGGGTCGAGCCAGACCCATCCCTCCGCGCGACCCGAACGAGTGAACACTCGAGCGGAGAGGATGAGACCGAACTTGGCCTGCCATCCGAGCGCCGCATTGAGTACGTGTCGAACGTCGTACGATGGCGTGTAGTCGAAGGTCTGCTCGCCCTCCGGGCTGCCCGGAAGAATCGCGTTCGCGTCGAGATCGCTGAAGCCGAGCGTGTAGCTGACTAGAGTCGAAACGCCGACATCGAACGGTCGCTGCATGAGAAACTCGAACCCGTAGCTCTTTCCGTCGGCCGAGTCGCCGAGCAAGCCGACCGGCAACCCGCTGAAGTCGACGATCTCCGGCTCGGTAAAGATGTCGAGGAAACGGAGATCTCGATAGATGTTGAGGTACCCGCGTGTTTCCAAGGTGATCTCGTACGGGAGGAAGAAGCGAACGCCGCCTTCGGTCTGGTTGGCACCCTGAAGACCCGGCTCGAGCGGGACGTCCCCGAGCCCCGGAAGCGGAATCGAGTACGTCGCGGGTCGTACACCGATCCCCCACCCGACGAACACGTCGGCGATCTCCTGCGCATGGAACGTCGCCCGGGCTCTCGGACTGACGCCCATGTCTAGATTCTGACCCGTCCTCCAGGCGTCGAACCGCAGTCCGAGGGAAAGGTCGAGCCAGTCCGTTGCCGACACGTTGGCGTCTGCGAATGCGCTTCCGGTCAACCGACGATCCTCGGCTGCGAACTCGGGGTCGCACGGGGTCGATATGTTCTGGAATCCTCGTACACAGTTCGCGGGTCCAAGCAGCGCGGACATCTCGCCCCCGAGGCGAAGTTGCGCTTTTCGCACGCCGTAGATCGCCCAGAAACGCGGACCGATTCGATGGATGTTCGCGCTCGCGTTGGCGATGGCCTGCGCGGACGCGTCGGCGACGTCTGAGAAATCGTAGCCGTAGAGCAAAGAGCCGATGAAGCTCCAGCGATTCACCCGGCCGATGAAGCGCGCATCGACGCGATGGTACTGAAGATCGAGTGCGAGCGTCTCGGATGGATCCTCCGAGTCGATGACGGAGTCGTCGCGGGCGCCGATCGCGATCAGTTCGAAGCGCGACCGCGCGCTCATGTCCACCCCGGTCCGGTATTGGTAGTCCCAGTAGTTCGCGTTCGCGTCGACGTCCACGGCGTTCAAAATGAGGTTGGGATAGCCGATGCGGCCTCCAAAGGTCATCGAACCCTGCTTGGGCATGGGCACGTTGACGAGTGCCGAGGCATCGATGATCCGCAGCTCGGCCTCCCCATGCACACGGTCGTCGGCGAAGGGTCGGCGAGTCGCGGAGACGACGCCTCCTAAGGCGCCACCGTAGCGCGCGGGCGCGGCTCCCGAATACACGTCGATGGCGCCGATGAGACCCGGCTGCACGGTGGATGGACCGAGAATCGAATGGAAGATCAGAGGGACCGGGATGTCGTCGTAGAGGTAGACCGACGCCGAAGGCGGTGCGCCTCGGATGTAGACGTAGGGCTGGCCGTTCACGAGAGGCACGGTTCCGGGCAAGAGCTCGAGAATACGAAACGGTTCGCCAAAGGTTCCCGGGATGTTGCGAATACCGTCGAGCTCGAGCTTCAGCGGCGCCTCGGCGCGGGCCTCGACCTCTGCGGTTGCCGAATACAACAGCTCCTTTTCGACTTTCGGGACCGAGGGTTCGAGCACCGATGCAACGTCGACCTCTTCGTCCGCCAATGAGCGCACTCGAAGCTCGACGCTGACCTCGGAAGGCACGGCGTTGCCTTCGCGCCGAGCCGGCTCGAAATCAGCACGGCCGATCGCATCGGTGACCAGATCACAGAGCAGACGACTCGCTTCGCACTTCGCCACCGTCCCCTTGCCGTTCACGCCGATTCGAACGCGCACGCGAATGCGTCCACCCCCGGGCACCTCCGCGTCTTTGGGAAGCTCGATGTCCGGAAGCGACTTCACCTTGGGAGCGAGGACCGCCTGCGCCCCACCCTCCGACGCCACGAAGAGCCAAGCCAAGACCATCAAGACGGAAAGGAGGACGCGGGCCATGTTGAACAGCAACACCGCGAGAACCGGGTCTCGTCCCAGACTTCGCGGCGCTCACTCTAACGTACCGGAAAAACGCCGCGATGAGTGTCTTCGGGGGGAAGTCGAGCGAGATATGCTGACCGAAGGTCGACGGCTAGACGGCTAGACGGCTAGACGGCGGGTGGCGGAATACGATGCCCTTCGACACCGTCAATCCCGTAGCGTTCGCGCAGGTCGGCCACCGGTTCCTGCATGACGCTCCAGTAGTCCCAGTTGGAAATGAGATCCGTATTACACCGACACCCCCGCTCGTAGCCGCGAAGAACCTCGTCGGGGTGAAAGTGCCCACGACCTGCTTCGACGAGCCCCGCTGTCGTGAAGTGAAGGCCTTGGTGGTAGTCGAGGATCATCTCGAGCAGCATCTCCCAGCCGTAGTCGCTCCGGCTCATGCCGGCTTGGAACGCTGCGATGTTCACCTCACCGTCCATGTCCGTATTGAAGCCCGAAAGGATGTGCGTGAGATCGTGGGAGACGAAGAGCTCGCTGAAGCCGCCTTTCTCTCCAGGAAGCCCAAAGCCTCGGTCCCTGTAGAAATCGAAGAACGACCGTCCGAGGGTCCCGTCTTCGTACTGTTCGAGGGACTGGTAGCGCGCAGCAACCTTCTCATCGCCGAGGTACTGGTGGATCGCGCCGACCAATTTCTTGATGCGAGACCACGTAGTGTCGTGCGGTAGGTACTCGTGAAGCCCGCGACGGACGTAGTCGAACGCTAGCCACTTGAGTCGGTGATCGCGCACTCGATGGAGGTCGACCAGCATCTGTGTCGAGACTCCGAGCGCCGACGCAAAGTCGTCCACGATGGTGACCTCCTCGGAGTCGACTTCCATCGGGAGGTACGAAGTCAGCACGAGGAACTGGAGCGCACGCTCTCGAAGCTCGTTTCCCTGAAGCGCGGTCGCCGCTTCTTGAGGCGAGATGTTGTCGATCGAGTCGAGGGCAACCGGCTGATGCAGCACGTGCTCTCGTGTCGCCTCGAGCATTTGGGTCGCGATTTGGTCGAGAGGCTGTGCACCGTCGAGAGTGGCGACGGTTCGCATCGCTCGGAGCACGGCCTTCGATTCTTCATCGGTCCAGTGAAGTTCTTTCATGGTGTTTCCAAGCTGCCCCCGGGCCGTTACATAGCGCGGATGGCGTCGGGGTTCTCCTTGACGCTACGCTCTGCCGCAGCACCAAAGGGTTTTCCCAAAGAGAGGCACATATGTCGACATTCGTTGCGATTCAGTACGACGACCCACACAAGGCGCAGGAGGTCCGGCTCGAGTTGGGCAAGCTGCAAAAGGAGTACCTCATCGACATCGAGGACGCTGTGGTCGCGGTGAAGAACCAAGAAGGAAAGGTGAAGCTGCACCAGGCGTTCAGCCTGACCGCAGCCGGAGCGGTCACCGGTGGCTTCTGGGGCACGCTCATCGGACTGCTGTTCCTGAACCCACTCCTAGGGGCCGCAGTCGGCGTATCGGCGGGAGCCGTTTCGGGTGCGCTTTCCGACATCGGCATCGACGACAAGTTCATGAAACAGCTCGCCGAGGGACTTCAACCCAATACGTCGGTCCTCTTCGTTCTCGTGCGCAACGCCACGCCGGACAAGGTGGTGGCGGAGGTCAAGCAATACGGCGGCACGCTTCTGCAGACGTCGCTCTCGCACGATGACGAGGCAAAGCTGCAGGCCGCTCTCGACGAAGCGAAGGCCGAGGCGTAGTCCTACCGGAACGCGCTCCGGACCGCACGGGGCGTGGCGCGATGTCGCCATCACCCGACTGTTGAAAATCGCGCGCACTGCTATAGACGAGCGATGTTGAAGGTCGTCGCACCGATGCAGAGCGTCGTGGTTCGGTTCGAGGTCGACGAGGACGAGACCGTGAAGAAGGGCCAGCCTCTCGTCATCCTCGAAGCGATGAAGATGGAGCACGTCATTTCCGCCGACCAGGCGGGAGTCGTGAAGAAGCTCGTCGGGAAGACCGGGTCGACCGTCGCCAAAGGGCAGCTACTGCTGAAACTCGAAGAAGGCGGCGCCGCAGAGCAGGAGGAACCTCATACCGAGGAGGCCGCAGCCGCCGAGGCCCGAGAAGACCTCGCGGCCTTCCTCGCGCGTCGCGCGGCAGGGCTCGACGAAAATCGGCCCGACGCGGTCGCACGACGCCGAAAAACCGGGCAGCGGACCGCGCGTGAAAACGTCGCTGACCTCGTGGATGAAGGCACGTTCGTCGAATACGGGGCGCTGGTCATTGCGGCTCAGCGACAGCGGCGATCCGTCGAAGACCTGATCGTGCGGACACCGGCCGACGGCCTCGTCGCCGGCATCGGAGACGTGAACGGAGAGCTCTTCGACGAAGCGGACGCTCGATGCGTGGTCATGTCCTACGACTACACCGTGCTCGCTGGCACGCAGGGCGCGATGAACCACTATAAGAAGGACCGCATGTTCGAGCTTGCGGAAACCCTTCGCCGCCCGGTCGTGCTGTTTACCGAGGGCGGCGGCGGGCGCCCGGGTGACACCGATACTGCCCAGATCGCGGGACTCGACACGCGCGCGTTCGAGTTTTTCGGAAGACTGTCAGGGCTGGTGCCACTCGTGGGCATCAACTCGGGCCGCTGCTTTGCGGGAAACGCAGCCCTTCTCGGCTGCTGTGATGTCGTGATCGCAACGAAGGCTTCCAACATCGGGATGGGCGGGCCAGCGATGATCGAAGGCGGCGGTCTCGGGGTCTACAAGCCGGACGAGGTCGGCCCGTCCGACGTCCAGTGGAGCAACGGGGTCATCGACATTCTCGTCGACGACGACGTCCAGGCGGTCGCGGTTGCGAAGCAATACCTGAGCTACTTCCAGGGGCCGGTCGAGACTTGGACTGTCCCCGACCAGGAAGCGCTTCGGAACTGCGTTCCGGAAAACCGACTTCGCATCTACGACGTGCGGAAGGTGATCGACACCATTGCGGACACCGACTCGGTGCTCGAGCTGCGGGGTGGCTTCGGCTCTCCGATGGTCACTGCCCTCGGTCGCATCGAAGGTCGCCCGATCGGCATCGTCGCCAACGACCCCGTGCACCTCGGAGGCGCGATCGATGGCGACGCCGCCGACAAGGCGAGCCGCTTCATGAAGCTCTGCGACGCGTTCGACATTCCGATTCTGTTCCTCTGCGACACTCCGGGTTTCATGGTCGGACCCGACGTCGAAGCAACGGCGATGGTTCGGCGTGCGGCAAAGATGTTCGTCGTTGGCGCAAGCGTGAGCGTGCCCGTGTTCACGATCGTCTTGCGGAAGGGCTACGGCCTCGGGGCGATGGCCATGGCCGGCGGCAGCTTCAAGTCCAACCACTTCACGGTCTCATGGCCCACCGGCGAGTTCGGCGGCATGGGCCTCGAAGGCGCGGTGAAACTCGGATACCGAAAAGAGCTCGAGGCGATCGAAGACCCGGAACAACGGGAGCAAACCTTTCAGAAGATGGTCGCCATGGCCTACGAAATCGGAAAGGCCACCAACATGGCCGCCCAGTTCGAAATCGACGCCGTCATCGACCCCATCGAATCACGGGAGTGGGTGATGAGCGCCCTCCGTGCCGCCCCCCCGTCAGAACCGCGTACCCAAAAGAAGAGGCCCTACGTCGATCCTTGGTGAAGGGAGAGCTCGCGGGACGGGACGAGGCGGAGCTCAGCGGACGGTGGACACGGCGACAGGAGAGTTTGGTCCGAAGTCTGCTTGACGCTCTGCGAGGGCTGCTGTAGCCAGGGACCGGTTCTGCGGGAGTAACTCAGTGGTAGAGTTCCTGCTTCCCAAGCAGGTTGTCGCGGGTTCGAATCCCGTCTCCCGCTCCATGATCGGTAGGCCGCGCGGCCTGCCGAAAACCCAGCGTTTTTCGCAAAACGCGCGGGTCGACCTGTATGTCGTTGGAATTGCGCGGGTTTTAGGTACCCCGCGTGTCCCCTTGGTCGGGAGCTTCAACCGCCTGGCAACTCGCGGGTCCCGGTGTCGCCTCGAAGCGCGCGGTAGATCTCGATCGCGACCGCGCCCAAGCCCGCGAGCATGACGAGGAAGGTGACGAGACCGCCCAGCAGCGGAATCAGGCTCAGCAACACGAGGAGCAGCGCGGCGGCGGCAATCGCCCCCCAGGCGGCTCCTAAGCTTGGATCAGGCATGGCTCGAAAACGCTCGAGGCCCCACCGAGCGATCAAGATGATGCCGGTCAGTCCACCGGCGGCGACGGCCAACACGTAGGTCGTCAGTAGCATCAGTCCAAGCAGCCAGCCGATCCCAGTCGCGAACAACAGCACGATGGCGATCGGCGTCCCAAGCAGCACCGCGAGACCGATCCACAGTGTGCGACCGCGACGCGCGTGAAAACCCGAAACACATCGGCCGAGGGGAACACGGAAGAGCGTGTAGAAGACCCCTGCACTCACGATGAGCGTGAGAAGTGTGAATAGGCCTTGGAGCCACGCCGACGACGGTTCGCTCTCGAGACCCGGAATGGGCTCACCCTCGATGACGTCGCCGCTTATCGTCACGCCCGCGCCAATCTCGGGTGCTGCGCTGCTTCGCCACGTGAGGTTCCCGTTGATCACCGCGCCGTCCTCGATCTCGATCTCGCCGCCCGCGAGGTCCACGTCTCCCTCGACTCGTCCGGAAATCTCTATCTCTCCGGCGGCGACCCTGAGCTCACCGTTGACCACGCCCTCGACCTCGACCGACCCGCCGGCGAGCCAGGCCCAGTCCTGAATGGTCGCGTCGCTTTCGACCACGACAGAGCCGCCGCTGATTACCGCGTGACCGCCCACGTTCGAGCCGAGCGTGACCTCACCGCCGGCGAGGCGAACATCGTCAGCGACATCACCGGTGACGTTCACGGTGCCGCCCGCCGCGATCAAATCCTCGCTGACCGCTCCAGTGACCCGCACGGTTCCGCCGGCCAGCACCGCATCGCCTTCCACATCGCCTTGGAGCACCACCTCCTGACCCGCGGCGTAGAAGTCGCCCGACTGATTCTCCCGAACGGTCACCGACTCCCCGACTTCCTGAGCCGCCGCCGCCCCAGGCGAGAGCGAAACCAGCAGGACAACCAAACCAAAAACGCCCCATTCAGCCTTCCGCATCCCGCGAGCATACCAGGGGACACGCAGCCCCCCAAAAAACACAGCCATTCCAAATACTTGCAGATCAACGCGCGCGATTCGCGGCCCGACCAGGCGGAGCGGCGCGTTGTCAGGCCGCACGTTTGAGGCGACCCTGCACATCATGCGTGCGCTGGGTCTTGTCGCGTTGGCGATTGCGGTGGCCGCCTGTTCGGCAACGAACGGCTCCGATGAGCTTGCACCAAGCATGACGCACACGTTCGACGCGATTGACATCGCCGAGAACGCCGAGGCGAGTGGCGTCTGCCAAAGCTGGACGCTCGACAATGACGAATCGATGTTCGTGTCGAAGGTCCGTCAACGAAACGACGGCGGGTGGCACCATTCAAACTGGTTCTTCGTCCCGGAAGACGTGTTTCCTGGTCCCGACGGCACCTGGGACTGCGAGGAACGCGGCTTCGACACCGTGAGCGCCGGGATCAGCGGCGGCGTGTTCTTCGCGCAGTCGACCCAAGCGCTGAGCGAGCTCCAGGAATTCCCGACCGGTGCGGCCCTCGAGATTCCGCCGCGCTACAAGCTCGTTGGCGACGTTCATCTCGTCAACATTTCTGGCCGCGCGCTGAGCACGTCCCTCACGTTCGACATCGAAACGATGGATGAGGAAGACGTCGCAATACGGTTGAGCCCCATCGCATTCACGAACACTGCACTCGACATCGAGCCGCAGGCCGAGTCGCGCTACGCGATGACGTGCAACGTCGAAACGGCGTCGACCTACAACATCTACTACGTGCTCCCGCACTACCACGAATGGGGCAACTACTTCCGCCTGAGCTTCGTCGGCGAGGACGGGAGCGAGCGAACCATCTTCGAGCAGGCGACCGGTGTCGGTGAGCCGCTCGGCGCCGTCATCGATCCGCCGATCAGCTCCGAGGGCGCCCCAGGGCTACGCGTCGAGTGCGGGTACTACAACAACACGGAGCGACGCCTTCAGTACGGACTCGGGGGTCAGGAGATGTGCGTGTTCCTCGCCTACTCGGATGCAGACGTCACGCTTGCAGCGACGTCGTTGATCAACGATGCGCAGGGTCCCGATGAAGACGGCGTCTACCAAAACGAGACGCTGTGCTCGCCCGTGCTTGCGGCGCCCCGACCCTAAAGGGTCGCGGAGGCCGGCTGCAAAACGCGCGGGTTGATCTGTAAACGGCTGAGATGGTTGATGTTTTAGGGGCCCTGCGTGTCCCTCTTAGGTTCTGGAGACTGAATAATTACGTATAGACGGCGGAGGGGAGGCAGCGAATTCTACGCGCGGAAGGTTGAGGAGAGCTTGGATTCTACGGGTGCAGCGATCATTGATTTCACCGAGGCGGCGTACAATCTCGAGCTGAACGATGAGGAATGGCTTCCTCGGGTCGTGAAGCGCGGGACTCCTGTCCTCGATCAAGGGCTCGGAGTCGCGGCCGTAGAGTACGGGCGGCTCCCAAAGGGGGGACCGGTCACACTTCTGAAGATCCACGTCGCGTCGGGTCCGAGCGACTTTCCCGAGCGCCACCTCGCCGCTCTATCCGCGATGCCGCCTGAGCTACTTCGCGAGCAGGCTCGCACCGGTCTTGCGACCACGATGTCGCAGAGCCAGGCGGAACACCCCGAGGTGTTGCAGATTTACACGAAGCACGTCGACTACTGCAAAGACGTGCTCGGGATCACCGCCGTGGACGCTCGCGGCGCGGGCGTCGCGGTGGTCGCGCCGCTCGGCAAGGTGACCAAGCTGTCGCCGCGAGACGCAGAGCGCTGGGAGATGCTCGGAGCCCACCTCGACGCGGGACACAGGCTCCGTCGCAGCCTCGCCGAGAAAGGAACGGCCAAGACCGAGGACGGACTCCCGTACGACGCAGAAGCGATTTTCGATCCCAAGAACTTCAAGATCACCGACGCGGTCGGAATGGCGTCCGAGCGTGCGGCGCGAGAGAAGCTCCGAGAGGCAGCCGTCTCCATCGACAAAGCGCGCGGCACGATGCGCAAGACCGACCCGGACAAGGCGCTCGAGACGTGGCGCGCACTCGTCCGCGGTCGTTGGTCCACCGTCGACTGGTTCGACACCGATCGACGCCGCTACGTCCTGGCACTTCCGAACGCGCCTCGAGTGACCGACCCACGAGGACTCACCGAGCGCGAGCGGCAGGTCGTCGGGTACGCCGCGATTGGCCAGACCAACAAGATGATCGGCTATCGGCTCGGGCTTTCGCGTTCGCGCGTATCGCTCCTCATCCGCAGCGCGATGCGCAAGCTGAACGTGCGCACTCGGGCACAGCTGATAAGTAGAGTCCGCGAGTTCGAAGCCATCGGCTGAGCTCGTCGGACCACCCATGACGAAACGATCTTCGAACGCCCACCAGCGGGTGCTGATTACGGGAGCTGCGAAAGGCATCGGCGCCGCCATCGTGGCTGCGTGCATCGACGCGGGGTACCGCGTCATCGCAACCGACGTCGACGAGCCCGCTCTCGCCGTACTTCGAAAAGCCAACCCCGGCATCCACACTTCGGTGCTCGACGTGCGCGACCTCGCGGCGTGGGAGCGTTTCGTCGCAGAGGCCGAGGAGCTCGACGGGCCGATCAGCGTGTTGATCAACAACGCGGGCGTATGCATGCCGGGCCCGTGCAACGAAGTTCCTGCAGACGACGACCGGCTGACCGTGGAGGTGAATTTGCTGGGCGTGATGAACGGCGTTCGTACGCTCTTGCCGCGCTTTCTCGAACGCAAACGGGGTCACATCATCAATGTAGCGAGCATGGCGGCGTTTTCCCCCGCGCCCGAGCTCGCCGCGTACTGCGCGACGAAGCACGCGGTTCGCGCATACACGCACAGCTGCGCCCTCGACCACCGGCACTCGCCCGTCGAATTCACCGTCGTCTACCCGAGCGCAGTCCAGACACCGATGCTCGACGGAATGCGAAAGAAGCGAGCAGGCGTCGTCGTCTTCACCGAGAAGGCGATGTCGCCGAGCCGCGTTGCGACTGCCGTCGTCGGCGCGATTAAAGAGCCGAAGAACGAAGTGCTCGTCACGAACCCCGGTGGAAAGCTGATCCGGTTCTTGGGATTGTTCCCCGGCCTGCTGGCTCGTGGCATGGACGACGCCGAGAAGCGTGGGCGCGAAGCGCTCGACCGCTAACTAGAACATCGGAAACGGAAGTGTGGGCTCGACCGAGTCGATGTCGCGCAGGACCCGTAGCGCCGTCACCACCGCGATCAGCGACAACAGACTGGCGCCAACGAGACTCCAACCCATCATTCTCAGGCGATGCGAGGTTGGCCGAAACACGGCCATGATCAGCACGACGACCGCAACGGGCACCGCGGCGGCCAGCACCCAGAGACCGATCGACTTCCCAAAAGGCGCGGCGGCCCCCACCCCGATGACCAGGAGGCATGCGGCGATGAGGAGCGTGCGCTTGAACGCGACCGAAGCCTTCTCCTCTTTGGTCTTGGCTTTGGTTCGGGCGACCGTGAGGCGAACGATCGAGGTTCCGAGGAGAGCGGTGACCGCCCAAATCAGCGCCACCGAAAACGACGCGGTCACGCTGAGGCCCGCGGAAAGTCCGAGCGGCACCGCCACCGACGAGAGCGCCGCCGCCGCGAGTCCCTGTCCGAACATCGAGCGCTCGAGTCCCTGAACGGCGATGAGGAACACCCCGCCCCCGAGCAGCACGGGCAGGATCACGGCGATTTGCGCCGCTGAGGGCGCGGTCAGAACGCCTCCGATACCGGCGCCGACCGCAACCAGCCCGAACACGAGGAGAGCGCGCTTCGCCCGATCGCTTTCGGTACGCTGCAGCCGGGTACCGCGATCCCCCACCAGCACGAGGAGCGGCTCGTTCGCCAGGAATGCGGCGATGGCAGCGATCGCAAGGAGCACGGTGGACGTCGTGGGCGCACCTGCAAGAAAAACCGTGGCGATCGGGAAGAGCAGCTCGGCGTAGGCGCCGTGCTCACGCGGAATCATTTTCCGTTCGGTCGCCATCGCAACGGGGGAATAGCACCGCACAGACACCATTCCATCGCATTTTCGGGGCGGGCCGAGCAGGCGCGCAAGATCTGCGTCTTCCTACATGAGCTTGAATCGACGTCGTGGTACATCAGTGGGCACGGTGACTAACTCAACGACTGACCCTAGTGAGAGCATATGTGGACGGCGGTAATCGCCGGGGCCGCCGCGGGCCTCGCATCGGTGCCACATTGCACGGCCATGTGCGGCCCTCTGGCGGCCTACGCCTGTAGCGGTTCGCCCGGCGCCGCCGGCCAGGGTCGCTACCAGCTCGGTCGTTTCATGAGCTATTCGGTGCTCGGCGCGATCGCAGGCGCCGTCGGGGGCGCGACCGCGGTCAGTCTACCCGGCGCTTGGGGCGGGGCGCTTCTCAGCTGGTCGCTTGCGATCGGACTCGGGCTCGCCGCTCTTCGACTTTGGCGTCGACCGCAGCAGCCCCTCGTCACCCTCCGAGCGAAGGATGCTCCCGCTCCCGAATCGAAGACCGGTCGGGCGCTGCAGGCGCTCGGTCGACACCCGTTCCTAGTGGGCCTCGGGACCGCGCTGCTCCCGTGCGGTGCGTTGGCGGCTGCCGTGCTCATCGCTGCGTCGACGGGCAGCGCGCTGGCCGGCTCGCTCAGCATGCTCGCTTTCTCGATCGTCAGCGGCGTAGGGCTCGTCGGCGCCGCGTGGCTCTTCGAACGCTTTTCACGGCGCCCCCGCCCGGCAACGTCACGCGCGCTCGCCGCGATGTTGGCGCTTGGTGCGATTCTCTTCGTCATTCGTCCGGTCCATGCGCTCCGGCACGGAGGCGAGCCTGGCTGTCACGACCCGAGCATCGACGCGGCCGCCGCGGAGCACGACCCCGCTCTTACTCAGCATCACCACACGCCGTGACCACTTCACCACCAGCCGCCTGTGAAGTCCCCACGGGTCCGGCGCAGACCTCGGTCGCACGATGCGTGCACTGCGCCCAGCCGCTCGTCGACGACCGGTTCGCGCCGTTTTGCTGCCGAGGATGTCGCGCGGTCAACGCGATCCTCAGCAAATCCGGCCTGACTCGCTACTACGACCTGCGCGGCGGCCCGGGCCTTCCGCCCGCCGACCTCGAGACCAGGCACGTCGACCACAAATGGCTGGAGCTCATCGAAGAAGATCGCCACGAAAACAGCGGTGTTTCGCGCATCGAGCTCGACATCCAGGGGATTCACTGCGCCGCCTGCGTATGGCTGATCGAAGAGCTCTTTCGTCGGCATGGCGGCGACCAAGAAGGCCTGATGACCCTCAACCCGGCGCTCGGTCGCGTCGAGCTCCGCGTCTCCAACGAGTTCCCTCTCGTCGACTGGGTCAACTCGGTCGAGGAGCTCGGCTACCTGCTCGGCCCCGCCAGGTCTCGAGGAAGACGAGCGTCGGACGACCTGCTGCTCCGCGTCGGTATATGCGCCGCGCTTGCGATGAACGTCATGCTCTTTGGCGCGGCGATTTACCTCGGCCTCCGAAGCGGACCGGTGTACGAGCTGCTCAACGACCTGAGCTATGCCGCCGGTGTCCTTGCTATGCTCGTCGGCGGTTCGGTGTTCATCGGATCGGCGTGGCGCGCGATTCGGCAACGTGTTCTTCACCTCGACGTTCCCATCGCGCTCGGGATCGTGCTCGCATTCGCTGGCTCCACGTGGTCGTTCTTTTTCGCGTCGGGAGAAGCGGCGTACGTCGATACGCTCACCGTGTTCGTCGCCCTCATGCTGGTCGGGCGTTGGCTTCAGCAGCGTATGCTCGAGCGCAACCGTGCTCAGCTGCTCGCCGACGATGGCACGCAGAGCCTTCTCACTCGCGAGGTTCGCGATGGCGTCGTGAGGATCGTTCACTGCATCGGCGTGGAACAAGGAGACCGACTTCTCATCGCGCCCGGCGACCTCGTGCCCGTCGACCTCGAGGTGCTCGACGACGAGGTCCTCTGCTCACTCGACTGGATCGACGGGGAAAGCCGTCCTCGCGAGTTCGCGCGAGGCCAAATCGTACCCGCAGGCGGGTTCAACGTTGGAGACGGTGCATTTATGGGCCGCGCGTCGACGAATTTTGCGGCCTCTTCGCTGGTCGGCCTCTTGGGGCAGGACCCCGCCAGTGAGAGCGACGGACCGCTTGCGACGCAGTGGTGGTCACGCCTTTCTCGATACTACGTGATCGGCGTGGTGACGCTCGCGACCCTTGGGATCGGGGGCTGGTGGTGGTGGAGCGGCGACCCGCTCCGCGCAATCGAAGTGGGGACCGCAGTGCTCGTCGTGACGTGCCCCTGCGCCTTCGGCATCGCCGCGCCGCTTGCGTACGAGCTCGTCCTCACCCAGCTGCGCCGCGCTGGCGTGTTCGTGCGCGTCGGTGACTTCCTCGATCGTGTCCGGGCAATGACCAGGATCGTGTTCGACAAGACCGGGACACTGACGACCGGCGTGCTCGAAATTCGCGATGCGAGTGCACTTCACGCACTGTCGGACGAGCACGTCACGGTTCTCTACAACATGGCTGCGCGAAGCTCGCACCCCAAAAGCGTGGCCGTGCGCCGCGCACTCGAAGGCCACCATGCGTCGCGTTTCCTCGACCTCGAAGTGCACGAGCACATGGGCCTTGGCGTGTCTGCGACACGTGGCGAAGTCCAGTACAGACTGGGTGCACCCGGTTGGGTGGATGTTCCCTCACAAAAGGGCGAAGACCTGGTATTTTCCGCAGACGCTACCGTGCTGGCTGCCCTTCGAACCGATGAACAGCTCCGCCCCGGCGCACGCGACGAGATCGACAGGCTCGAGCGTGATGGGTACGAGCTCGCGATCTTGAGCGGCGATGCGCAACCGCGAGTCACCGAGCTCGGCGCTACGCTCGGACTACCTCGCGACGCGTGCATCGGTTCGCACACCCCTGAACAGAAGGCCGAGTACGTTCGGTCTCACGAACCGGCACGGACTTTGCTCGTGGGCGATGGATTGAACGATCAGGTCGCGATGAGAGAAGCGGCTTGTTCAGGAACCCCAGCAGTGAATCGACCGTTCATGGCGTCGCGATGTGACTTTTACTTCGTGTCTCCGGGCCTGCACCCGGTGGCGCAAGTTTTGCGTGCATCGGGTACTCTCGCGCGCGTGGTGCGCAGAATCCTCGCATTTGCCGTGGCCTACAACCTCATCGCGGTGTCATTTGCCCTGGCCGGTTGGATGAAGCCGTGGGTCGCCGCCGTGCTCATGCCGCTCAGCTCGCTTCTCACCCTGGCGTACACGGTGATGATGCTGTCGCGGGAAAGGGCCCCATGGAGATCCTGATTCTATTGATTTTCGTTTGCGTGTTGCTAGTGGGCGTCGCCGTAGCGTTCTTCGGGTGGACGGTACGGCAAGGGACCTTCGATCAAGCCGATCGACTGGCGTTGCTCCCGCTTGACGAAGAAAAGCGTGTGACCCCAACCACGGATAGGGAAGAGGAAGAGGATGGAAACCCAGCGGATCGTTTACAACGATAAGGTTGTCCGCCAGTTCATTTGGGCCTCGGTGCTGTTCGGCATCGTCGGCATGCTGGTCGGGATCATCATCGCCCTGCAGTTGGCATTTTGGCCGGCGAACTTTCCGCCGTATCTGTCGTTCGGCCGTCTCCGACCGCTGCATACCAACGCGGTCATCTTTGCGTTCGTCGGCAATATGCTGTTCGCCGGCGTGTACTATTCGACGCAGCGCCTGTGCAAAGCACGACTCGCCTCGGACATTCTGTCCTCCGTCCACTTCTGGGGCTGGCAGCTCATCATCGTTGCGGCCGCCGTCACGCTTCCCCTCGGCATCACGACGGGCAAGGAGTACGCAGAGCTCGAGTGGCCGATCGACATCGCGATCGCCCTCATCTGGGTGGTCTTCGCCATCAACTTCTTCTGGACACTCGGAAAACGTCGAGAGAAGCATCTTTACGTCGCTCTGTGGTTCTACATCGCAACGATCATCACGGTCGCCGTTCTCCACATCGTGAACAGCTTCGAGATTCCGGTCTCGATGGTGAAGAGCTACTCGGTCTTCGCGGGCGTCCAGGATGCCCTCGTTCAATGGTGGTACGGGCACAACGCCGTCGCCTTCTTCCTGACCACGCCGATTCTCGGCATCATGTACTACTTCCTGCCGAAAGCGGCGGAGCGACCGGTCTTCTCCTACCGGCTGTCGATCGTTCACTTTTGGGGCCTGGTGTTCATCTACATTTGGGCCGGCCCGCACCACCTTCTCTACACCGCCCTTCCCGACTGGGCGCAGAGCCTCGGCATGGTGTTCAGTCTGATGCTCTGGGCCCCGAGCTGGGGCGGCATGCTCAACGGCCTTCTCACTCTGCGAGGCGCCTGGGACAAGCTGCGCACCGATCCGGTGCTCAAGTTCTTCGCGGCCGGCGTCACGTTCTACGGAATGGCGACCTTCGAGGGTCCGCTCCTTTCGATCAAGAGTGTCAGTGGTCTCGCCCACTACACGGACTGGATCATCGGGCACGTCCACAGCGGCGGCCTCGGATGGAACGGACTCATGGCAGCTGGCATGTTCTACTGGTGCGTGCCGCGCCTCTACGGCACCAAGCTTCACTCGCGTAGCGCCGCCAACTTCCACTTCTGGATCGCAACGGTCGGAATCCTCATCTACGTCATCGCGATGTGGGTCGCCGGCATCACGCAGGGCCTGATGTGGCGCGCAGTCAGCGACACCGGCGGCCTCCTCTACCCGAACTTCGTCGAGACCTACCTCGCGATTCGCCCGATGTACTGGGCCCGCCTGATCTCGGGCATCCTCTACATCGCCGGCATCTTGCTGATGGCCTGGAACCTCATCAAGACCGCGCGAAGCGGATCGCCCGTCGACGGCGAGATCGAAGTTGCCGTGGTCACCGAGCCGCGCGACAAGAGCATCCCTTGGCCGAAACTCATCTTTGGCCAGCCGGTGACGTCATCGATCATCGTCATCGCTCTCTTCATGGGCACGGCGTTCTTCGACGGTCTCGTGAGTACGATTCTCGCACTCGCCGCAGTCATGTGGCTCGTTGCCGCGGTCGCCGTTTCCATACGTAACCGCGGAGCCACCGCCGAGGGCTGGCACAGCGCGCTCGAAGGACGCGCCGGGGCCTTCACTGCGCTCGTCGTCATCGGGATCCTCATCGGCGGCATCGCGGAAATCGTTCCGATGGTCATCTCGGTTCCCGAGCAGATGCGCACCACGAAGAACGTCCCCTACACTCCGCTCGAGCTCGAAGGACGCGACGTGTTCCTTCGCGAGGGCTGTTACACCTGCCATTCACAGATGATTCGGCCCTTCACGTGGGAGAGCGCACGCTATGGCGAAGTCTCCTCGACCGACGACTCGATCTTCGACCACCCCTTCCAGTGGGGCTCGCGCCGCATCGGTCCGGACCTCGCTCGCGTGGGCGGGAAGTACGCAGACGTCTGGCATTACAAGCACATGATCAATCCGCGTGAGATCTCCATCGGCTCCAACATGCCGCCCTACCCGCATCTCGCGACCGAGACGATCGACTTTGCGGAGACGTCATCAAAACTGCGGGCGATGCGTGCTGTCGGCGTCCCGTATGACGCGGCCGACATTCAAACCGCCGAGCAGAACGCGTATGCCGCGGCAAGCGGCATCGCGGCAGGCTTGGCAGAAGAGGCCGGCGTAAACGTGTGCGAGGAACCTGGCGAGGGCTGCGACCTGATCGTCAACAGCAGGCTCGTCGCGCTGATCAGTTACCTTCAGCGCTTGGGCCGCATTCCCGCCGACGAATCGGATGAAGACAGCGACGTCGGTACGGACCCACTTGCGTCGGCGGAGGAGGCTACTCAATGAGCCGATTCGCGTCCGAGTTCTTTTCACAGAGCCCTGCGCTGCTCCTACCGATCTTTGCGCTTGTTCTCTTTTTCACCGTGTTTCTGGTCATCGTGGTCCGAGTCATTCGAATGAAGCCCTCGGACATCGACCACGATGCACGCATCCCACTCGATGAGGAGTCAGAGGTACCCCATGAGCGAAGCACATCGAACTGACGAGATTCAGGGAGAAATCCTTCACGTCTACGACGGCATCGAAGAAGCGGACAACAACCTTCCGACGTGGTGGCTGCTGACGTTCTACGGCGCGATCGCATTCGGGCTCGTCTACTGGTTCTACTTTCACGTGTACGCCATCGGAGACCTACAGCCGCAGAAGTACGCCGAAGCCATTGCCGAAGCGGAAGCGCAAAAGAGCATCGTCACCGACGAAACGCTCGACGCGCTCGCGCTCGACACGACCGCCGTCGCCGCGGGCAAGGAGATCTTCACCGCGCAGTGCGTCGCGTGTCACGCCCAAGGCCAGGGCGTCGTCGGCCTCGGCTCGAACCTCACCGACAAGTACTGGGTACACGGCGGTGCGCCGACGAACATTCATGCCATCGTCACCAACGGCATCGCAGAGAAGGGAATGCCACCCTGGGCCCCGATCCTCGGCGAGACCGGCGTGAACCAGGTCGTCGCCTACGTGCTCACCATGCGCAACACCAACATGGAAGGCGGCAAGCCCGTGGAGGACTACGCGGAGGAATGGGATCCCGATGCGGAAGTTGCCCCGGACGCTGCTGACCCTAATCCATAGTCATGACTACGAAGCTGCCGGTCGTCGATGAACACGCGAGCTCCCTTCGCTCGGACGGCAGCCGTAACTACGTCCACCCCGCGGACGTGAAGGGCCGTTTCACGCGGCTCCGATACATCATCTTCGCGGTGCTGATCGCGATTTACGTGGCTCTCCCGTTCGTGAAGGTCGGCGGTCATCCCGCCGTGTTCATGGACATTGTCAACCGCAAGTTCTACCTATTCGGCGCGGTCTTCAACGCTCAGGATTTCTGGCTGATGTTCTTCCTTCTGAGCGGCGTCGGCCTCACCCTCCTGATGGTCACGGCGATCAAGGGCCGCCTTTGGTGCGGCTACGCGTGCCCGCACACCGTGTTCCTCGAGGGCGTGTTTCGCCGTATCGAACGCTTCATCGAGGGCCCTCGCGCCCAGCGGCTCCGTCGCAACGCGGCGGGTCTGACGTTCGATTCCGCGTGGCGAAAGCTCCTGAAGCACGCGATCTACATCGTCATCGCGCTCCTGCTTTCGCACGTCTTCATCAGCTACTTCGTCTCGCTACCATCGCTCGTCGACATGGTGCAGGAGAGCCCGGCCAAGCACCCGACCGCGTTCACCTGGGTCGTGGTGATGTCGGCCATCCTCTGGTTCAACTTCGCTTGGTTCCGAGAGCAGCTCTGCCTGATCATTTGCCCGTACGGCCGGCTGCAGTCGGCCATGACCGATCGCGATACGATGGTCATCGGCTACGACTTCAACCGCGGCGAGCCGCGAGGCAAAGCGAGCGACCCGAGCAACGGCGACTGCATCGACTGCAAGCGCTGCGTCGTGGTGTGCCCGACCGGCATCGACATTCGGAACGGCCTGCAGATGGAGTGCGTCGGATGCGCGGCCTGCGTGGACGCGTGCGACGAGATCATGGAAAAGGTCGACCGTCCCACGGGTCTCGTCCGCTACGACTCGTTGAACGGCCTCGAGGGCAAGTCCAAGCGCGTCCGTCGCCCGCGCCTCTACTTCTACGGAGGCATTGTGACCCTGTGGCTCGTCGGCGCAGCGTTCGCGTTCAATCAGAGCTCCGAGTTCGAGGCAAACGTCCTTCGCCACGAGGGCGCGCCGTTCGCCGTCGTCGATGGGCAGGTACGGAACTCTGTGCGCATCCACCTCGTCAACAAGACCTCCAAACGCCAGACCTTCGTCGTCACACCGGAGAACACGAGCCGCATCGCCTACATCGTTCCTCGCCCGCGGGTTGAGCTCGATTCGCTTGGAAGCACGTACTTGCCCATCCTCGCGGTTCTTCCGCAGGACGAGATGAAGCCGGGCCTCGAGGTCCAGCTGACGATCACGATGGAAGGCAACGAAGAAGGTAAAGGCACCCGCGTGGTGCGCGCACCGTTCGTTGGACCCGGCTCCTGAGGGCGTTGGTTCCTCAGGGTACCGACATCACGATGGCGCCGCTCTTGTGAACGAGCTCGTGTGACACGCTGCCGAGCAGTGTCCTTGCCACCGCGCCCTTGCCCGTCGTTCCACACACGATCAGCGGCGCATCCATCTCCCGCGCAATCTCGACGATGGCGTTGGCCGGCTCCCCGGCAAGAGCATGACAACGCATCGTGACGTCGTCGGATCTCACGGTGCCGCAGGTCCGCATCTCGAGCAGCTGTCTCAGCTCTTCGAGCTCATTCTCGCCGCCGGAGTCCGATTCCTTGGCGTCGAGCACGGTGACGACGTGCACTTCCGCACCAAGCTGGCGCGCCATGAACACACCGAGCTCGAAGGCGCGACGTGCGGGATCCGAGAAATCATACGCGACGACCAAACGTGGAATCAGGGACAACGATCATTCTCCGTCTTCGTCCTCGTGGTCAAAGCGTCCGCGGACCACGAGAACAGGGCAAGGTGCATGCCGAACGACGCGTTCGGCGACACTTCCGAGGATTGCGCGGCTGATCCCGCTGCGGCCATGCGAGCCGAGAATCACGAGATCGACGCGTTCGTCTTCGGCGAGCTCGACCAACGCGCGTCCCGGTGAGGGATGTTGTACCACGTTGAGCTCGACCTCCGGGACGCCTCGCAGAAGCTCGGCCGTCTTCCCGCTGAGCGTCTCGCGGATCGCATCTTCGATCTCCACCCGAATGTTTCGTTCGAGTAGATCGGGCCGCGACCAGACGACGGGCGGCACGTTCGGGCTTGGATCGAACACGTGGGTCACGATGACGCGTGAGCCGAAGGTGCTCGCGTAAAGAGACGCAGCGCGCAGCGCTTCGTCCGAGATGTCGGAGAAGTCAGTAGCGACCAGAATCGTGCGAGGCTTGTCCATGAGCGCGATCGCGAAGCAAGCATAGCTAAAAACCCGCACTCCCTGCGAAAGATTCCGCCTACGCGCAGAAGTTGCGTGTTTGAGGTTTGCGAAATCCTGCTAAACCTATGGCGCAGTCTTTGCATCGTGATGTGTACGATGAACGGGAGGAAACGATGACCGATGAAGCGTTGATGCCCTCCGAAGTTCGCCGAAAGGTGCTCAGTCAGCACCGCGAGATCGAGCAGATGCTTTCGGAGCTGGAGACCGGAATCGAACAGCTCGCAACGGGGGAAACGGAGTCCGCGCAGGTCAAGCGCGCCGCCTATGCGCTCCGTGGGATCCTCGAGCTGCACATGAACTTCGAAGAGACACACATGGTGCCCGCCATCCACGATGCGGACGGCTTTGGGCCAGAACGGGCGCGGCACTTGCACAGTGAGCACGCGGACCAACGTCGAGAGCTCGACAAGGTGGTGGACCAAATACGGGAAGCGAGCTCACAGACCGCATTGGCCGAATCCGTGGCGAAGCTCGCATCGATGCTTCGCAAGGACATCGAGGAAGAAGAACGAGAGTACGTCAACGACACGCTTCTTCGCGACTCGATTATCCCGAACGACACGTTTGGCGGCTGAGCACAGACACGAAAGACCTGACATGCAGATCAACCAAATCCTCGTACCCACGGATTTCTCCGACAACGCGCAGCACGCGCTCGACTATGCGATCGCGCTCGCGAAGCAGACCTCGGCGAAGATCCACCTACTCCACACGCCGGTGATCCCGACCTATTTGCTGATGGATCTGAGCTACAGCCCAGGTCCAGAAGCGATCACCCGCATCCTCAACGAGTCGCAGGATGCGATCGACGCGCAGGCAAAGCGCGTCGAGGAGGCCGGGGTCGAGCACTTTTCAGCCATCCGAGAGGGCACCGTCCACGAGGTCATTCGGGACTACGCCCGCGAGCACGACGTCGACTTGGTCGTGGTGGGAACGCACGGCCGAAGCGGCGTGTCGAGGCTCATGTACGGAAGCGTCACGGAACGGGTCGTCAAGACCGTCCACACGCCGATCATCGTCGTCCCTCCGGGGCGAGGGAAGCCACCCGAGTCAATTGTCATCTGTTACGACTTTTCGGGCCCTGCGAAACGCGCTGCCGAGGTCGCAGCGGCCATCCACGGCATCGCGAAGGGGCCCCTCCACTTGGTGCACAGCTACCTCGACGTGTGGGGCGAGTACACCGACCGAGGCGCCGTGGTGGGCGATGCAGCGGAGAAGCGGCGCGAGGCGCTCCGCATCGGTCTCAATGACATGCTGATGGACGACGCCAAAGAGCTGTTCCCCGCGGACGCCGATGACACCCAGGTGCACCTGGTGACCGGCGATCCAGCGGAGTCGATCCTGGCGGTCGCGAACGACGTCGGCGCCACCCTGATCTGTGCGGGAACCACCGGCAAGAGCGGTATTGAACGGCTGCTCATCGGCTCGGTCGCCCGGCGCCTGCTGCACGAGAGCAAAGTCCCCCTTCTCCTGACGCATGACGACTGAGGCGCCTTGAATCGAGGCGTGGAGCCCGCATGATTGGGGCTGGATGACTGGGCGGCTCACAGCATGGTTGATCGCCCTCGCATCGCTGCCGCTTCTCGGCGGCTGCGAGTGCGGCGCAAAGAGCACGAGCGAAGACCCGGCGGCCCTGCCTGCCGGCTTCGACCAGGTCATGAACGATCACGCGGCTCTATCTGTGACCGCTCGAAACGCTCTCATCCGAGGCGACCTCCCGGTCGCGCAGCAGGCGATGAGAAAGCTGGCGTTCTTCATGGAACATGTCCCGGCGCCTGAGCAGGGGAAGGAGTATGCGCGAATCACCCAAGAGCTCGCGAAACAGGTGCGAAACTCCGCCGATCTCGAGGAAGCGTGCATGTCGTTTGCCCGGCTTTCGTACGCCTGCGGAGAATGCCACCACGCCCTCGACCGGGGGCCCCCGATGAAGCTCGACCCGGTGCCGGAAGGGGACGACATCCAAACGCACATGCGCCGGCACTACTGGGCCGTAGAGCGCATGTGGGAATCTCTTCTGGCACATTCCACGATGTCATTTCAGTCGGCCGCCGAGGTATTGGCCGAAGCGCCCCTTCATGGCTCACAGGACCCCGATCAGGAGAGCCACGCGGGTGTGACGAGACTTGCCTACGAGGTGCACGATCTGGCCTTTGCCGCCGCGGTCGAAGGGAAGGCAGGCGAAGACGAGTACGTGCCAAAGCCAGGCGAAGCGGCCGGCGACGAGCCGACGGGCTGGGGGCAGGCCGAGGTGTTCGGTCGCATTCTCTCGGCGTGCAACCAATGTCATGCGGCGCTCCAGGTTGAGCCGGCACTCACCCAAGCCGAGCGAAGGAACGCGGAGCCATGACGCCCGCACGACCCCGGCCGCGCGCTTTTCTGGGGTGCCTCTTCTTGGCCGGGCTCGTTGCCGCATGCGCGAGCGGGCGGGTTCGCGGCGCTCAGGGCACGGAGATGGGTCAGGCTCGCGAGTACGAACCCGAAACCAAGGTCGAGCCGCCCATCGGAAACGTCGAGCGCACGTCGGGCTCGATGACTCAGCCCGAGGCGTATCCGGTGTTGCAGGTCGACCTCGAACGAAACCCGGACGCCCCGCCCTCGTCGGAACCCGACCCTGAACCTAAGACTAAGCCGGGAAGCTAGCCCCCCATGAACAAGCTCGTGACCGTCGACCATGCCGTCAACCACGTCAACTCGGGGCAGCGAGTCTTCGTCCACGGCGGCGCCGCGACACCGATGGCTCTGGTGGACGCCCTGGTCGACGAGTCCCCTCGCCTCCGCGACGTCGAGCTGATTCATCTGCACACGTCCGGAGAGGCCAAATACGCGCGGCCCGAGTATGCAAAGTCCTTCCGCGTCGCCAATCTCTTCGTGGGGCACAACGTGCGGAAGCACATCGACGCCGAACGAGTCGAGTATCTGCCCTGTTTTCTTTCGGAAATCCCGGCGCTTTTTCGGTCTGGTCGCCGCGCCATCGACGTCGCCCTCGTGCAGGTCTCACCGCCCGACCGAAGGGGTTACTGCAGTCTAGGCGTTTCGGTCGACGTCGCGCGTGCGGCGGTCGATACCGCGAAGGTCGTGATCGCACAGGTCAACCGTCACATGCCACGCGTCCACGGCGACGGCTTCATCCACATCGATTCGCTCGACTGGCTGGTCGAGCACGACGCGCCGCTCCCTGAATCTCCCCCGGCTGCGATTTCGGACGAGGCGCGCGCGATTGGTCACCATGCCGCTTCGCTCATTGAAGACGGAGCAACGCTGCAGATGGGCATCGGGGCGATACCCGACGCCGTTCTCTCCGCGTTGACCCACCACCGATACCTCGGGGTCCACACTGAAATGTGGTCCGACGGACTGCTCCCTCTGCTCGAATGCGGGGTGGTCGACAACAGTAGGAAAGTCGTGCATCCGGGCCGGACGGTTTCCGGCTTCGTCGTCGGGACCCAGAAGGTCTACGACTTCATCGACGACAACCCGACGATCACCCAGTACGACATCGGTTACGTGAACCGTGTCTCGGTGATCAATCGAAACCCAAAGGTCACCGCGATCAACTCGGCGGTCGAGATCGACCTCACCGGGCAGGTGTGCGCCGATTCCATCGGGCACCGGATCATCTCGGGCGTCGGAGGTCAGATGGACTTCATGCGCGGCGCCATGACTTCGGAGGGTGGGAAACCCATCATCGCGTTGACGAGCCGAACCGCCAAAGGCGTCCCACGCATCGTTCCGACGCTCCGGCGGGGCGCGGGGGTGGTCACGACTCGGGCACACGTGCAGTACATCGTCACCGAGAACGGTGCGGTCGACCTCTACGGAAAGACTCTCAGCGAGAGAGCCCAGCTCTTGATCACGATTGCCCACCCTGACGATCAAGAAGACCTCGAGCGCGCTTGGTTCGAGATGCACGCCTGATGGGCGCAAACCTTGCGCGCTTTGACTCGCCTATCGCAACGGATTCACCGTTGTCGATCGCATTGTTGGTAAGTTGTGACGGAATGGCGCCTTTCTTCGCGCCAGTCTTTGGCACGCCTCCTGCTTCGCTCGGGCGTCCCACCCCGTCCATCGCACTCTGGGGAGCTCATCGTGATTCTGCCGAACTGGTTTCCAAGCCCGTCGGAGCGCCCGTCTGGCGTCCGACTACTGTCTCGTCCGGATGATGAGATGACCGACGTGCGCGACGCGGCTTTGTCCCAAGATGCGGAGTGGCTGACGACCAATCGCAGTGGGTCGTTCGCGATGGGTACCATCGACCGCTGCCCTAGACGGAAGTACCACAGTTTATTGACGGTCCGCGAGCCGGGCCTCGGCGAGCCGATGAACATGATCGCCGAGCTCGAGGAATGGTTCGACGTCGGCGAGGAGCGCGAAGTCGCGCTTCATTCCTACGACTGGGGAGATGCGGTCGAACCTCGAGGCATCGATTTCCTGACGGGTTTCGACCACATGCCTCGGTGGCGATACGAGTTCGCTGGAATCAAGGTCACCCGTGAATTGTGGCTTGAAGAACGCGCCGACGCCGTTTGGATTCGGTATTCGGTAGAGGGATTGCAGCGTCCCGTCGACCTCCGGCTACGACCGCTCATTCGTTGTCGCCCGATTCACGAACTGACCTTCGCCAATCCCTTCATGAACGGGGAGCTCGAGGTCCACGGCGGCGGAGATTCTCTCTCGCTCCGAGTGATCATGCATCCCTACCAGAACGTCCCCGCCGTCGTGACGAGCCTCCACGGCGCTCGAGGCAGGTTTCACGCGGACGGCCACTGGTACGAAGGCGTTCACTACGAGTGGGAGCGCGATCGCGGCTACGACGACGCGGAAGACCTCTTCACGCCTGGCGAGATTCGTGTGCGCCTCGAGCACGACGGGTCGTTCGGGGTCCGAATCGGGACGACTTCACCCGAAAGCGATGAACCTCAGGTCCTGACGACGCTCGAGCCCCCCAACCGCTCGTTTTTGCAGGAGCTCGAAGACGCAGCCGACACCTACCTCGTCGAGCTCCATGGCGGGCGGACCGGGGTCATCGCCGGATACCCGTGGTTCGGGGAGTGGTCGCGCGACGCGCTCATTGCACTGCCCGGCCTCTGCCTCGCGCGAGACGAAGTCGGCAAGGCCCTCGACATCCTCGAGAGCCTTGCGGAGCGACGCGAGAACGGTCTGGTCCCGAACCTGCCGAAAAGCGGCGACCTGCCCGCGAACGGCGAGGCCATCGACGCGTCCCTGCTGTTCATTCGCGCGACCGTCCTCGTGTCGAAGCGCACCCGGAGCCAACGGGTTCTTCGCCTCCAGGAGGCCTGTCTCGACCTGATCGAGGCAATTCGAGACGGTGCGGACCCGCGCGTCCATGTGGATTCCCAAGGCTTCCTCGCGGTGGACCCAGGGCCCTGGGCGCTGACCTGGATGGACGCAATCGTCGACGGTCACGCGGTCACGCCGCGCCAGGGATGCGCGGTCGACCTCAACGCCCTTTGGCTGACGGGTCTCCAAGCGGCGCTTCGCTGGTCGAAGAAGCTCCGCCCAGAGTTCGCAGAGAGTTTCAGCGAAACCGCGAAGAAACTAGCCGATCACTTCGAGGAAAAGTTCTGGCTTCAAGATCAGGGCTTCTTGACCGACACACATGACGGACATCGCCCCGACGGCAAGCTTCGCCCAAACCAGCTTTGGGCACTGACGCTTCCGGGCATCCCCCTGCAGAAGGCGCGCAAACAGCGAGCCCTCGAGGCAATACGCGAAAAGCTCCTGACACCGGTCGGGATGCGAACACTCTCGCCTGACGATCCCGACTACCAGCCGTTCTATCGAGGACCGCAGGTCGAACGAGACCGGGCCTATCACCAAGGGACGGTCTGGCCTTGGCTGCTCGGGCTCTATGCCGATGCGGTCGCGGCAATCGAAGGCGAGGAAGCGGCACGCGAGGAAATGATGCCGGTGTTGGCTTCGCTCAGCGCCCACCTTCGAACCGAAGGTTGCATCGGCCAAATCGGCGAAGTCTTCGACGGCGACGCACCTCACCGGCCTGGCGGAGCGCCTGCACAAGCCTGGAGCGTGGCGGAGGTGCTTCGTGTCGCGAAGCTAGCGGGCCCATGAAGATTCTGATGCTCGGATGGGAGTACCCGCCACACATCAGCGGCGGGTTAGGCACAGCCTGCGAAGGGCTGACGACCGCTCTCGCCCGCCGCGGTATCGAGATCGACTTCTTGGTACCAAGACTCTACGGGCAAGAGGACGCGCCGCACATGCACCTGCTTGGTGCCGCAGGCGCGACGCCTCCCATGCCGCTGCGCGCTCCCGTGGTAGCGCCTGCTCCACCCGAGGTAGGACGCTCGGTCACCGCACCGATCTCATCGGATGGCTCGACCTCAGAGCCACCCGCGGACGAAACAGTTTCTGTCCCTGTCGAGACTCCATCCTCGGCAAGCGGCGACAAGGAGCCACTCACGGAAGTCCGCGTGGTTCGCGTGCCGGCGATGCTGAAGCCGTACCTCGATGAGGCCACGTATCGGGAGCTCGTCACGTCGGGATCCATCCCTCGGCAGAAGCTCGCCGAGGTCATCGCGGGCGTTCAGCAGATTCCCGACCCGCCAAAGGAACCGACAAAGGAGGGCGCGGTGCACCTGCCTGCGGAAGAGCTTCCGTTTGCCGAGCAGGAACCGGTATCGCCGGAGGGCGTGCACTATGGCGACGACCTTTTCGCGGAGGTGGCGCGCTATGCCATGGCTGCCGCTCATCGGGTCAACGGACGTAAGTACGACCTCGTTCACGCCCACGACTGGATGACATTCCCCGCCGGCGTTGAGATCGCTCGGCGAGCCGGCGCACCCTTGCTCGTGCACGTCCACAGTCTCGAATACGACCGGGCCGGCAAAGGTGCGGACCCAGACATCACGAGCGTGGAGCGACAAGGGCTCGAGTATGCGACCCGCGTCGTTGCGGTGAGCTACTACACCCGCGGGTTGATCAACCGCGTCCACGCCACGCCGCTCGACAAGATCTCCGTCGTCCACAACGGCGTGTACGCTCGTGAAACCGTGCAGGCATACACGCAGCAGCGTCGAAGCCAAGGCCCGGTCGTGCTCTTCCTCGGACGGGTGACCTTCCAGAAAGGCCCTGAGTACTTCGTGCAGGCTGCCGCTCGCGTGCTCCAGCATGTCCCGAACGCCGTGTTCATGCTGGCGGGCTCTGGCGATATGCTTCCGCGGATGCAGGCGATGGTCGAAGACCTCGGCATCGCGGACTCGTTCCGGTTCCCCGGCTGGCTAAAGGGCGCGGAGATCGAGCGAGCGTTCTCGACCGCCGATGTCTACGTGATGCCTTCGGTATCCGAGCCTTTCGGTATCGCTCCTCTCGAAGCGATGAGCTACGACCGACCTGTCATCGTCTCCAAGCAGTCGGGCGTCTCCGAGGTGCTTCGCAACGCCCTCAAGGTCGACTTCTGGGATGTCGACAAGATGGCCAGCCAGATCGTCGCTCTCCTCGAACTGCCGGAGCTCCGCCGAACCATCGTCGAGCGGGCCCGCGAAGAGATCCGCCACATCCACTGGGATGCGGCCGCAGATAAGCTCGTTCCTGTTTACGAATCCGTCATTCGCGCTTGAGGTTCATCATGCCGTCGGTCTGTTTTTATTTTGAGGTGCATCAGCCGTATCGGCTGAAGCCGTATGGGGCTCTGCAGGTCGGTCGCGACCACTCGTACTTCGACGAGTCGCTCAACGCCGAGGTCCTTCGGAAGGTCGCGAACAAGTGTTACCTGCCCGCCAACGAGTCGATGCAGCGGTTGATCGAGCGCACCGACGGCCGCTTCCGGATCTCGTATGCAGTGACCGGCGTCGCCATGGAGCAGTTCAAACGGTACGCCCCGGAGGTCATGGACAGCTTCGTTCGGCTCGCCAAGACCGGCGCCGTCGAGTTCGTCGCCGAAACGTACTACCACAGCCTCGCCGCCCTCTACGACAAGGAAGAGTACAAGGCTCAGATCGACTTGGAGCTCGAGCTTCTCAAGAAAGAGTTCGGCCAAACGCCCCGCGTGTTCCGTAACACCGAGCTCATCTACAACGACGAGATCGGTCAGTTCATCGCGGACCTCGGGTTCGACGCGATGATCTGCGAAGGTGCGGACGACATCCTCGATTGGCGAAGCCCGAACTTCGTCTACCGCGTCGCGGGCCGGGACATGAAGCTGCTCGCCAAGAACTACAAGCTTTCGGACGACATCGCGTTTCGGTTCTCCAACCGAGCGTGGGCCGAGTACCCGCTCACGGCTGACAAGTTCGCACGCTGGGTGCACGGACACAGCGGCGCTGGCGACGTGATCAATCTGTTCATGGACTACGAAACGTTCGGCGAACACCAGTGGAAGGAGACGGGGATCTTCGAGTTTCTCGAGCACTTCCCGGACCTGCTGTTCACGCATCCCGACTGGGACATTCTTACCCCCAGCCAAGCCATCGATCGGTACCCTGCTCTCGGGGAGCTTTCCTTCCACCGGACGGTGTCGTGGGCGGACGAGGCACGCGATATCAGCGCTTGGCGCGGCAACGCCATGCAGCAGCGCGCGCTCGCGGAAATCTACTCGTTGGGCCCCACCATCCGCCGACGCAACAACTCTCATCTGCTCGCGCTATGGAGGCGCTTGCAGACTTCGGACCATTTCTATTACATGGCCACGAAGTCGGCATCCGATGCGGAGGTTCACGACTACTTCAGTCCATACGATGGACCGTACGATGCATTCATCCACTACATGAACGTCTTGAAGGATTTGAATCATTCGGTGCTCGCACCTTTCCAAGAAGCGGGTTGAGCGATGACGAAGTCGGTATTCTTCGAAATCTCGTGGGAAGTCTGCAACATGGTCGGTGGTATTCACACCGTGTTGGCGACCCGAGTCCCGGAGGTCAAAGAACGCCACGGAGACGACGGCTACATCACAATCGGTCCGGATGTCCCGAGAAGCGAGGGAGTCGCGCCTGAATTTCGCGCAGACGTCTGGGACCCTGCGCTTGCCGAGCTGTTCGACGACTTCGAGATCGGCGTGGAGATGGGTCGTTGGTTGGTTCCCGGCGAGCCTCGATGCCTCCTGATCAACCACTCCAGCCTGTACGCTCAGAAGGACGAGATCCTCGGCCTCTACTGGGAGAAGTACGAGCTCGACTCGCTATTCGGCGCTTGGGACTACTACGACCCCGTTCTTTTCGCGCACGCCGCGGGGATGGTCATCGAAAAGATCCGAGATCGATCCCTTTTGCCCCGGAGGCAGAGGGCCATCGTCCAAGCACACGAGTGGATGTCCGCCGCGGCGGTCCTGTATCTGAAAGACGCGACGCCTGAGATCGGCACCATCTTCACCACCCACGCCACGATGCTCGGACGCTCACTCGCCGGGCGACGTGCCGACCCCGACTTCTACGCATCGCTTTCCGAAGTTGACCCCGAGTCGGCGGCGAAACGGCTGAACGTATCCGCCAAGCATTCGATGGAGACTGTGGCGGCGCGCGAGGCCGATGTCTTCACGACGGTCAGCGCGATCACCTCGATCGAATGCGAGCGTCTGCTCGGTCGCAAACCGGACGTCGTGCTCCTCAACGGCTTCGGAGCCAAACCCGTCCCGCCCGCGGTCCGTGACGAGTCTCGCGAAGAGCTTTTCAAGCTCGCCGAGCTCACCACCGGCGACACGTACGACCGCGAAAAGACCCTGATTTTCGCGCTGGCCGGACGATACGAGTACGTCAACAAGGGCGTCGACGTCTATCTCGACGCCGCGGCGAGTCTCGCGGACGATCTCGCGTCGCGAGACGGCAAACGGGTGCTGGTGTACGCCATGCTCCCGGCCGGCCACGCCGAACCGAAACGCTTGCTCTGGGACCGTGCCCACGGCGAGGAAGCCGGAGCGCCTCTCCGTTGCACACACGATTTGGTCGACGAAGCCAACGACCCGATCACGAACCAGCTGGATGCGCTCGGCATCGAAAATGACCCCGGTGCGCCGGTGCACGTGGTCCATGTACCGATTTACCTCGACGGGACCGACCCGCTCATTCGGCACAAGTACTGGGACCTCCTTTGTGGCGCCGACCTCGGCGTATTTCCGTCGTTCTACGAGCCATGGGGATACACCCCGCTCGAGGCCATTGGGTTTGGTGTGCCTGCGGTCACCACCGATCGAGCCGGATTCGGCCGTTGGGTCGCCTCGCAGGGCGACGGCAAACGAACCGGCGTTCGTGTGCTGAAAAGGGAGGGCGTTTCCTTCGACGAAGCGAGCGATACACTTCGCGCTGCCCTTCTCGAGTTCATCGATCTACCGCCCGACGTCCGAGAGGAGCTGCGGGACGCATCCCTGAAGACCGCGGATCTCACCGACTGGTCGAACTTCATGGAGCACTACGAGGAGGCACACCGACTCGCGATCGAAGCTGGAGCCGCGCGTCGGAAGGGGCTTCCGCTCGAGCGGCTCAGCTCCCCCGGAATCTCGCTCGAGGGCGCGGGGGCCTTCAGCGAGTTCGTGAGGCCGCCAGCAAGGGAGGGCGAGGAGGCGCAGCCCTACACGCGAAGCTTCAGCGTCGCGAATGCCATGCCTCCGGAGCTTGCTCCACTCGAGGACATTGCATCGAACCTCTGGTGGCGCTGGCACCCGGAAGTCGCGTCACTCTTCAAAGAGGTGGATCCGGAGCTCTGGTTCCAACTGAAGGAGAACCCACACGCGCTGCTCGACCAGGTCAGCCCGGTGCGCATGTTGGAACTTTCCCTCGATCAGAGCTACGTCGCAAAGGTCACGAGCGCGTACGCCGACATGGTGAATTCCACGCGCACCAAAGACCCGCGGATCGCGTACTTCTGCATGGAATTCGGGGTTGCTGGCTTCTTGAAGCTCTACAGCGGTGGCCTCGGCGTGCTCGCGGGCGACCACCTCAAGGCCGCAAGCGATCTCGACCTGCCGCTCTGCGCCGTCGGTCTCGCATACCAGGACGGGTATTTCCGCCAGATGATCGATCGGGACGGTCGGCAGGAGCATCTCGACGACGACAACGACTTTGCAAACCCTCCGTATGCTCAGGTCATGTCTGGCCAGTATGCCCCCCTCAAAGTGACGGTTCCGCTACCGACCGGCCCGGTGCAGGTCGCAGCGTGGCGACTGCAGGTCGGTCGAGTGCCTTTGTTCCTGCTCGACACCAACCTCCCCGAGAACCGACCAGAGGATCGAACGATCACCAACCGCCTCTACGGCGGCGACTCCTTGAACCGACTCCGCCAGGAAATGATTCTCGGCCTTGGTGGGTATCAGCTCCTCGTCGAGCTCGACATCGATCCCGATGTCTTCCACATGAACGAGGGGCACAGCGCCTTTTTGATCATCGCGCGCGCGGCTCATCTGATTCAGCGTCACGGCCTTCGGCAGCAAGAAGCGTTCCAGTACATCCGCAACACGACGATCTTCACGACTCACACCCCGGTTCCCGCGGGACACGACCACTTTCCCGAAGACATGGTTCGACCGTTCCTCAGCCGATTCGAACACGTGCTTCGCATGGATTGGCCGCGCCTGATGTCGCTCGGAGACACGCCAAACGGCACCCCACACAACTTCGGAACAACGGCACTCGCCGTACGAAACGCGGAACGGATCAATGGGGTGAGCGCCAAACACGGTGACGTCGCCCGCGAAATGTTCCTTCAGTTCTACTCGGACCTCGATGACGCAGATGACGTGCCGTGCACGAGCATCACGAACGGCGTCCACGTGCCGAGCTGGGTGGCCCCGCGATGGCAGCGTCTCTTCGAGCGGGAGATGGGGCCCGACTGGCGAAGCCGTATCGAGGACCGCTACTCCTGGGATTGGCTTCGCGAGCACGACCCGAAAGAGATCTGGTCCATCCATCGCGAGCTCCGCGGAGACTTCGTGGATTGGCTTCGCGATCACCTCACCGAAACTTGGACTCGGCGCCGCGAAGACCTCTCGCAGCTTCGCGACATCCTCGATCATCTCACCGACGACAGACTGCTCATCGGGTTCGCCCGCCGGTTTGCCCCGTACAAGCGCGCAGACCTCCTGCTGTCTGAGCCCGAACGGCTCGCGAAGCTGCTGAATGGCAAGCCCGGCGCGATGATGCTCTATGCGGGCAAGGCGCACCCGAGGGATGGCCTCGGCCAGGCGCTCCTCCAGCGCGTTTATCAGGCCACCAAGCGAAAGGACCTCGCCGGCCGCGTGATCTTCCTCGAAGACTACTCGATCGACGAAGCCCGTCGCATGGTGGCCGGATGCGACGTATGGCTGAACACGCCTACGCGTCCACTCGAAGCCAGCGGCACGTCCGGCATGAAAGCGGCGATGAACGGCTGCATCAACCTCAGCGTCGACGACGGATGGTGGCTCGAGGGCTACCAGAAGGACAACGGCTGGGTGATCGACCTGCCCTCCACGTCCGTCCATGAGCCGAGCGCCTACGACCGGGCGTTCACCATGGCGCTTCTCGAGGGCGAGATCATGCCCGAGTACTACGAACGCGACGAGTCAGGAGTACCGCTCGCATGGGTCGAACGGATGAAGGCGAGCATGTCGAGCATCATCCCGCAGTTCTCGTCTCGCAGGATGGTCAGCAACTACGCCGACATGTTCTACGAGCCCGCCATGCAGGACGCGGTTGCATTGCGAAAGTCGAACTACCGACCGCTCTTCGCACTCGCGGGCCTGAGGGAAGACATCCAGGGGAAGTGGGATGGTATTTCGATGGAGAGCGTTCGCTTCGGAGGATTGAGCGGCGACGACGTCAAGGTTGGCGCATCGGTGTCCGCCGAGCTCAGCCTCCACCACCCAGGCCTCGATGCAAGGGAGCTCGACGTGGAAGCGGTTGTCTCGTATCGCGGCAAGCGGCCCGACCTCGGGTCGCGCCTGGTCGTTCCCTTCGAAGCCGAGGGCAACGCGGATCGCAGCACCTGGAAAGGCGCCTTCACCGTGCGCGCTAGTGGCGGTCACGAGCTCCGATTCCGAGTGCAGCCCAAGGACCGGGCGCCGATGCGTCCCGGCGCGATGGGCCTGCACATTCAAAAGTGGCTCTGATCAGGTCATCACGCGAGCAAAGTCCAGGCCGCCGACGATGCCGGTCACTCCCCGATCGTTCTCGATGAGGATGCGGCGCACGTTCATGCCGAACGCCTGCTCCGCCGCTCGGCCGATCCCGATGCCGCCCGGGAGGATCAGAATGCGAACGTTCATCGCGTGTTCGACTGCGGTTTGCGGGGGCAGGCGGCGCGCCTCGATTGCCGACGCCTGATCGAAGATTCCGACCGGGAACTCCCCCTCGACGACGACGAGACCGTGCTTGTTGGACAGTTCGAGCCGGTCGACCGCCAGCGCGATGGGATCGTCCGACTGGACCTTGACGATGGAGCCCGAGGAAATCTCGGAGATCGGCGTCTTGATGCGCTTCTCGCGAACGGCACGCATGAGATCACGGGTCGAAACGACTCCGACGGGCTTCTCCCCCTGCGTCACGAACACGCGATGAACGTGGTGCTTCAGCATCAGCTTGGCGGCCTCCGCGAGGGGGGTCTCGGGGGAAACCGACAACGCCGGAGACTTCATCAGCTCTTCGACGGGACGATCGGGGACACGGAACGTCTGGCCGTGCGTGTAGACCGCGGCGTGCAGCACGTCGGTCCTCGAGATGACGCCCTTGATGCTCCCCGCATCATCGACCACGCCGAGCGCCGAGACTCCCTGACCGGCAAATAGCTCGTTGGCGGTCACCAAGCTGTCTCCGATCTTCAGCGTCTCCACTGGGGTGGTCATGTATTCGGTCACGGGCATTTCGAAGTTGGCCATCTTGTCTACCTCTTCATCTGTTTCGCGATGGGGGCCGAGCGCGAGTCAAACGGCGATCACCTCGCCGAGCTGTGCGATGAGCACGTCCTGCTTGCTCTTCGCCAAGTCCTTGTCCAGAGAGCCGACCACGCAGGCCGCGGTGGGGTCGTCGAGCGAGGAGCGCAGCACACCGAGGAACTTCGGCGGAGCGACCAACACGAGACGCTCGTATGCTCCCGCCACCCGGCCCTGCCGAAGCCGGTCGCTGAGCTCTCTCGCGAAGGCAGCGACAACGCGCTCGTGCGGCCCTTCGCTTCGACTCATCGCGGCACGCCGCGGGTCACCGCTGTTCTTTCGAAAGGAGCGCCCCGGCCGATCGCTCTCAAGCTCACCCGCCCGGGCTCGACCCTCTGGATGGTCGATCTCTTCGACGAGATCGATGCCCTTGCCTGGTCCCTGGTTGTCGAAAATCCGCGCGCCTGCGTCGTGCGCGACGAGAATCCATGTCGTTGCCATGACCTATGGGGTACTACCTCAACTCCCGCGCCGAGCAATGGAGAAACGTGTTTTCCGGGCTGCTTCGGTGACTTCGCGAAACGCGTGCGCCGTTTGGTCGATCCGCGCCACAAATTCGTGTGCCACGGACCACGCTGACGCGCGTCGCGACGTATACTGAGGGGAGAATGGGCGACCTCCGAGCCGACCTTCGAGCAGAAGGCTTCCAGCTGATCGAAACCCACATTTCCTGGGTCTTCATGGGTCGTGACGACGTCTTCAAGGTCAAGCGACCCGTCGACTTCGGTTTCCTGAACTTCACATCGCGCGAATCGCGCGAATCGGCCTGCAAAGCCGAGATCGAGCTCAACCGTCGCCTTGCCGCAGACGTCTACCTCGGTGTGGTCCCGGTCACGCAAGACGCGTCAGGGCGCCATCGGTTCGGCGGCCCCGGCCGCGCGGTGGACTTTGCCGTTCACATGCGAAGACTCGACGAAACAGAGCGGGCGGATTTTCGTCTCTCCGAAGGGCGTCTGACGCGGGAAGACATCGACGCCTTGGCTTCGCGAATCGCGACGTTTCACGGTCAAGCGCGGTGCGACGAGGAAACCACGAGACACGGCAGCCCCGCTGTGATTCGCCAAAACGTCGACGAGAACTTCAAACAGACGCGGGCGTCGCTCGGAGAATTCCTCAGCGCGGAGGAAGCCGAGGAAGTCGAAGCATGGCAGCGAAGGTTTCTCGAAGACGAAGCCCGATTCGAGGCGCGGCAGACGTCTCGGGCGGTGCGCGATGGACACGGAGACCTACGACTCGAACACGTGTACTTCGACAACTCCGCGATCTCGATCATCGACTGCATCGAGTTCAACGAGCGCTTCCGATACGGTGACGTGTGCGCGGACATCGCGTTCCTCTCGATGGATCTGGCGTGGCATGGTCGAGTGGACCTCGCAGAGCGATTTCTCGCCTCCTACGCCCGTCAGACCCAAGACTATGCGCTCTACTCGGTGGTGAACTTCTACGAGAGCTATCGCGCGTTCGTCCGAGGGAAGATCGCCTCGTTCCTTGCGTTTGACTCCGATGCATCGGCGGAGACTCGCGAGCGAGCGCGGAACGAAGCCCGACGCTACTTCCTTCTTTCACTCGCCTTCGAGCGTCCTCCCCTCGTCCCGGCGAGTATCGTCGCCGTCGGGGGTATGATTGCATGCGGCAAGAGTCGAAACGCGGCGATCATCGGCGACCTGCTTGCCGCACCGGTCGTGAGCTCGGACCGTCTTCGTAAGCACATCCAAGGCGTGCAACCCGAGGATTCCCTGCAAAGCAAACCGTGGTCGGGCGCCTACTCGGCAGACACGACGGCGAAAGTGTACGACGAGCTGTGGAACGCCGCGGAGACGATCGTCTCGTCGGGTCGCCCTGTCGTCATCGACGCGTCCTTTCGCACTGTCGCCATGCGCGCGGAAGCCCGCCGCCTGGCCGAGCGCCTCGGCGTCCCATTCAAGTTCGTCGAATGCTCAGCGCCAAAGGACGTGATCCGTCAGCGGTTGGCCCGGCGCGAGTCCGGGGGTGCGCACGAAAGCGACGCGAGACCCAACCTTCTAGACGAGTTCGAGCGACGCTTCGAGCCAGTGACGGAGCTCCCCAGCGACGTCCACGTGAAGCTCGATACCTCTCGCCCCAAGGAGCTGACGCTCGACGCGCTTCAAAAGACGTTTTCCGTGTCGGGCGCGGCTACGCCCGCACGGCGATGACCGGCACCTTCGACCGGCGGAGGCAGTCTTGCGTGACGCTTCCGAGCGTCTCACCTCTTTGCCTCCCCTGACCGCGGCATCCGACAAACAGGAGGTCCGCCTGGAGCTGCTCGACGATTGGACTCAGGGTGCTGACCTCCCTTCCATCGAAGACATGTACCGTGGTGTTCTGATCGAGTCCCTGCGTCGAAACGAGCTGCTCGAGTCGAGAACGCGCGCCCGACGAGAGTCCTCCGGCGGAAGGCTCGGATTCCACGTGCACGAGCGCGACGCTACCATCGACGGCAGCCGCGACGTCGCGCGCCCAGCGAACCGCCTCGATGGAATCTGGGGCGAAGTCGACACCCACAGCGAGGCGAGTCCCGCGATAGTCATCGAGAAGACGACCACACGCGAAAAGGACAGAGCACGGGGCCTTACTGATCACTCGCGCGGCGGTCGACCCGAGCGCACGCTCGGCTTTGCCGACCGTCGACTGAGGCTCTCCCACCGCGATCAGATCAGCCTGGACGGACTGCGCGCTTCGGAGGATCGTCTCCCACGGTTCGCCACGCTCGCTGGAACTCTGCGCACTGAGGCCGTCCTGCTCACAGAACTTGCGCAACCGCTCGAGCTCGTCGAGAGAGCTATCTGACTCGACGGCGTGAACGAGCCACAGGGTCGCACGCGTCGATCGGGCGGTCTGACGCGCGAGCGCTAGAGCTCGCTCCCCAGAGCTACGTAAGTCGGTCCCAACGACAATCGTGCGAATCGCCATGAGGGAAACTTACGCAAGCGGCATGCCATCGTCGTTCGCGAACGGATTCCGAAAGTTACGACTTTCGTTCATACGCCGGGATCGGACAGCACGCGTATCGCGTAATCGACGAAATCCGCCTCGGTAAGCATGCCTACGAGCTTTCCATCCTCGACCACCGGGACACAGCCATAGCCATAGGATCGCAGTGTCGTTGCGGCTTCGAGAACGGGGGTGTCGGGATACACCGTGCGCACTTCTTTCGTCATGACCCAGCGCGCTTCGATCCATCGGTTCATGTGAACCTGCTCCTCGCCCGGCGTTCCCGACAGGCTTCCCTCCTGGCTGCGAAGCACGTCGCGATGGGAAATCAGGCCAAGAAGACGGCCGTTTTCGGGGTCGACCACCGCCACATGCCGAATCCGGTGGCGCTCCATTTGATCGATGACCTCGCGAAGCGGGCTGCTCGGGGCAACGCTCACTGCCGGGGATGACATCAGGTCTCGCGTTCGAAGCTGCGACATTCCCGGCATTTATCGCATGTTCCATGCCAGCTTGGAACATAGCTCGAGAAGCGCATATTATGCGTTAGTATATTTTGTGAACGCATAATATGCGCATCACGAAAGCTCATACACACGCAATTCCTGCGATTTCGGGCACCTCAGAATGGGATCGCATTTTGCTTGGCAGTGGTCCGACATGTCTGAACGCTTTCACGAACGGCTGAGCGCGCTGGACGCGACTTTTCTCGACGTCGAGGCGAAGACCGCACCGATGCATGTCGGTGCCGCCCTCCTCTTCGACGCCAAACCGCTCACCCTCGAGCACGGTGGCCTCGATATCGAGCGGCTGACTCGATACACCCTGGCGGCGCTCGACTCGATTCCTCGCTACCGGCAGCGCCTCGAGTGGGCGCCCGGTGTTCGTCATCCCGTTTGGGTGGACGACGAGCGCTTCAACATCAACTTCCATTTGCGCCACACGAGGGTGCCGCTGCCAGGCGACGAGCGCTCGCTCAAGCGATTGGTCGGTCGCCTGTTTTCTCAGCACCTCGACCGCAGTCGACCGCTCTGGGAGTTCTGGGTCATCGAGGGCGTGGAGAACGACACCTTTGCGCTCGTGATCAAGGTGCATCACTGCATGGTCGACGGCGTCGCAGGCGTGCAGCTTCTCGAGGCGCTCCTCCAGATCATGCCGGACGCCGAAGAGCGAAAGCCAGAGCCCTGGTCGCCGCGACCGGCACCTTCCCGCATCGACCTCCTGCGTGCAGAGATGAAGCATCGCTTCGACGGCGCGCGCGAGCTCTCTCATTACTGGCCACGGGTTCGCGACAACATGCGCGGGCTTCGCAACGTTCTCACGTCCGGTATGAAACCCGCGCCGAGGACGATCTTCACCGAGCGAGACATCAGCCCGTACCGGCGATTCGATTGGACGTCGTTTTCACTCGACGACGTGAAGCACGTCAAGAAGACCTTGGGCGGCACCGTCAACGACGTGATGGTGGCGACGACCACCGGAGCCGTGCGGCGCTTCCTCACTCGGCGCGGCGAAAACGTCGACACCATCGAGGGCTTCCGAACCGTGCTACCGGTCAACACCCGGAAGCATCCGAGCCTCAGCGTGGGCAATCACGTCGCGATGCTGCTCGCCGACCTGCCGGTTTCGGAGCCGGATCCCATCGAGCGACTCAAGAAGGTCGTCGCAATTACGACGGCGCTCAAAAAAGAATCGAATCAAACCGGCGGTGCCGAGCTGATCGAAGACATCGCCGACCTAACCACGAAACGTATCGTCTCCGAGCTCTATCGAGCAGCGATGGCGATGCGCGCGTACAACCTGATCATCACCAACGTCCCAGGGCCGCCGATGCCGCTCTACCTTCTCGGCGCGCGGCTGAAGGCGATCTTTCCGATGGTGCCTCTCATGCAGAACCAAAATCTCGGGATCGCTCTTTTCAGCTACGCCGGCGGCATGCACTGGGGATTCAACGCCGACTGGGAATCGTTCCCGGACGTCCACGAGTTCGTCGAGGACCTCGACGCGACGTTCGCTGAATACAAGAAGCTCGCCTCCGCCCCCACGCCGGAGGTGAGCAGCACACCTGTGACTGAGAGAGTGCAATGACTGTTTCTACTGCCTTACCCATGACCAATGCACCCAAGCCGCGCGAGGCTACGGGCCGCAAGGGCCGAATTCTCATCGTCGATGACGAAGCCAACGCTCGGACGGCGCTTGCCGAGCTGCTCGACGACGCGGGCTACATCGTGAGCACCGCGTCCGACGGCCGAACCGCGCTCGTCGAAATGGAGCAGGCCGAGCCCGATGTGGTGCTCACCGACCTGAAGATGCCCGGAATGGACGGGCTGTCGCTCATCGAACGCGGTCGACCGGCGTCGCCCCACACGACGTTCATCGTCATGACGGCGTTTGCGACCATCGATACCGCCGTGCGGGCGATCAAGCTCGGTGCCGAGAGCTACCTCACCAAGCCGCTCGAGCTCGACGCCGTCATTGC
>CBFCWN010000006.1:0-70628 GCA_965601515.1 uncultured Myxococcales bacterium
GCGGCTTTTTTCAGAATCTCCTTTTCGACTTTGAGATTCTTGTTTTCACGTCGAAGACGCCGAAGCTCTTCGCGCTCCTGGGTCGTCAGACCGTCGCTTCGCCTGCCCGTGTCGCGGTCGGCCTGTGCCACCCAGTTGCGTATCGCCTGGGCCGAGGGCTCAAACTCCCTCGCGAGCTCCTCCGGGCTGCGTCCCGAGCGGACCAGCTCCACCAGTCGCTCCCGGAACTCCGCGGGGTACGCTGGCCTGTGTCTTTGAGGCATGTGGACTCCTTTGCCCGAAACCGGGCGAGTGTCCACGAAACCGGGTCAACTCCACCGCGGCGTCTTGGGCTTGGATAAGCGCCGGCGAGCCATCGGGGGCGGCAAACTGAACCAGCCTATCCACCGTCGGGCTCTTCGGGCTCGAGGCGGCTGGCGAGCATTTCGACGCTATCGGTGAGCCGGTCGACCAGCTTGAGGATCTCGAGGATAGTGTCGCCCGGTGCGTCCTCTTTTTTCCGGCGATAGTCCGCCAGATCGGTGATATTGCTGCGTTCGTCCGAGCAGCTTCCGGGTGAGAGGAAAGATCGGAGACGCGGATAAAACGCAAAAGGGATCCGGCGATGTGCCGAACCCCTGCGTTTTTGGCGTCCCAAAGCATTCCCACTTGGAACCAGATCATGGAGTGGCTCCGTGAGGTGCAGCGGATCCGGGAGATTGCACGTGATGTGGCAGCCCGCGCGACGGCAGTGACCGCCATCCCGGTCCCTGACATCCGGCGCTTCAACTCCCAAGGAGGATAGGAACCGCGGCGGTGGGAGCCTTCGTCGTCTAGTCCTCGATACTGTGTTGCTCGAGGAAATCATCGGGTATCGATGCCGTCATGCGTCCCACCAACGCGTAGTAGAAGAGCTGCGTGCCCTCCATCGAAAGACGGTGACGGTAGAGCTCGAGATGATAGATATCGAGGTACTTCGAGAAGATGAGCTCGCGGACGAGACGCGAAAAACCGGAGTGCTCCTCGGCATCGAGAAACGTCTCCTTGATGTTGAACGCCAGCCAACCGTTGGTCTTCAGCAGCTTCATCGCATTGAAGAAGGCGCGAGGCGGAATGTCGCCGAAGCCGAGAGCGGCGACGCACGTCAAACAGTCGAAAGACCAGTCCTGAAGCTCTTCCAGCATGTCTGCGTCGAGTTGGCAGAAGTCGGCCACGTAGTAATCGTCGTAGACCCCCCCCCGGTCGCGGTACGCAGCATCGCGGGCCTCGGGAATGATGTCCGCACCGACCAGTCGAGCGACCCCGTCGTGTTTGAGTACGTCGCCCATCATGCCGTTGCCGGCCCCTAGATCGAGCACTCGCAGCTCGTTGACCGGCTCGCGGGCGGTGCTGAGGGCTCGCTTGAGAAGATCGGCAACCTTCGCTGGAGAGCTGCACTTCAAGCGTTCGTAGAAGAGTTGCTCGTAGAGACCAGGTCGCTTGTAGATCTGGGCGTAGTCGTGGAAGCGAAAACGTCGGCTCGCGCCCTCTTCGACCAGCGTGAAGAAGACTTCATCCTGTCCAAGAGCCTCGGTGCTGCGAGGCGGAAACTTGATTCGATATCGCTGGCCCATACCTCTCCCTTAGCAGTCTCAGTCACTGCGTGTCCCAAGTGAGGCGCGATCCCGCGCGTTCGAAAATGAAAAGTCCCGAGATCTATTGCAATCTCGGGACCGGCGTCCCCAGCGAGATTTGAACTCGCGTTACTGGCGTGAAAGGCCAGGGTCCTTGGCCACTAGACGATGGGGACGATATGTCGGTTGAGGCGGATGCCTCGGTGGTGGGCCGTCAGGGACTCGAACCCTGGACCGTCGGATTAAAAGTCCGCTGCTCTACCAACTGAGCTAACAGCCCGACGAAAGGCCCGGGGCTCTTTAACATGCCGATCGGTAGGGTCAAGCCTCGCCGTTGAGCCAGTCCTTTTGGGGGATGGTGCCAAGCCCGGCCGCGGCTGAATCGTTGCCTCTTGCTGCTACTCGCGACTCAGGGGGACTCGGGGCAAAACGTGGAGAACTCGTCCATCCGCGATCGCGGCCACGAGCCGTAAAGGACGACGGGCCGAATGCTCACCGGCGCAATCTGCCAAAGTCGCGTGGAACGCCGCAACGACGATTCCGAAAGCGCTTGCAGGGCTCGTCACTCGCCCGTAGGACTTCACGCGATGCACGCGATCGTCGCCCTCAAAGCGCAATACTGTCAGCGCATGGACGGCAAAGCGTGGGATCGCTGGGCGTCGCTCTTCACGGACGACGCGATCATGCAGTTCGGGCCCTCCGAGGAGCGTGCCGTCCGCGGACGGAAAGCGATCAAGAGGCTGGTGTCGCGTCAGCTTCGGCGGGGCGAGTCCCTTCACGAGGTTTGGAACCCGGACATCACCGAAGTCGCGCCCGGCCGGGTGCGTGTCGTGTGGGAGATGCGAGACCGGGCGGACACCGCGCTTTACGCGCTTCGAGGACAGGGCTTCTACGAAGACGAATACGTCGAAACCCAAGACGGCTGGAAGATCGCCAAGGTCCGCCTTCATCGTACCGGGGTAGAGCTTCAGCCGCGCTCTCCACTCATGAAGGGCATCCTCTGGCTTCACGAGCGGGGCTTGCTCCGCCGACTCCTACCGCCGGCCGGTGACGCGCTGGGCGACGCGCTGCACGTAGGCCTTGCGCAGGGGGAGCGTCCTTGAACAAGACCGCGCTTCTTACCGGTGCGGCCGGCAAGATCGGTCGCTACGTCATTGGCGCGCTTTCGCGCAGAGGTTTCAACGTCGTCGCGACGGACATCACTGCGAAGGGTGTTCCGCTCGACGTTCGCTTCGAACACTGCGACCTCACCAATCGGGCAGCGGTCGACCGATTGATTGGCCTCGTAAAACCCGATGTCCTGGTTCATTGCGCCGCCGTCGTCGCGCCCATCGCCTATGTCGAGCCGGAGCTTGCCGAGGCGGTGAATCTCGGCGGCACCGAGCATCTCATCGACGCGATGAAGACTCATGCGCCCGACGGCTTCGTCGTCTTCGTGTCGAGCTACGCCGCGTTCGGCCCCTCGGGCCCGAAGGACGCCATGCGAAGTCCGGTCGACCCTTGCTACCCCGACGACAATTACGGACTTCAGAAGCTGACCGCGGAAAGCTGGTTTGCGTACTCTGGGCTTCGGCATTGCTCGCTCCGACTCGGCGCGGTACTCGACATGGGAAACTTGATTCCAACGCATCCGTCGTATCGACCGTTCGTGTTCATGGTGTCGCTCGAGCAACCCGAGCACGGCGTCGACGTACGAGACGTCGCTCGGGCGGTCGCATCGGCCGCGGCCGTACAACCCGACGGACATGTGCTTCTGATCGGGGGCGACGATTCCTGGAAGCTCCCGGCGCGAGGGCTGCGACGCGACATCTTCGGTGCCATCGGCCTTCCGCTCCCCCCGGAGCGCGCGTTCCGCCCGAATCCTGACCCTCAGCGAAACGAGGGCTGGTTCTACGAGTCGTGGATGGACACGTCACACAGCGAAGAGCTGCTTCGCTTCCAGCGGGTGTCGCACGACTCGTTCATGAGTGAGCTCCGACGGCGAAAGCGGGCGCAGCGTCGACTGCTCAACCCGCTTCGCCCCATCGTCTCTCGTGCCATGGCGCTGACCTCACCGTACCTCGGCAGGGACGCGATCGCGGCCGGGCTCACGCTGTGGGACGACATCTGCACGGTGTACGAGGTGCCCGAGGACATCGCGCGTACGCGAAGCAGCATGCCTCCGCCCCCGCCGCCGTTTTAGGCGCGCCCCTCAGGACTCCTCGCGAAGCCGAGCCAGCACGACACCGGTGAACGAAGGGCGAAGGTAAAATCCGCGCGGCGTTGCCCACTGGACCGCGCCTTCTTCGTCGGGGGCCCTGCGCCGAGCGCTCCCCGTTGCCGCTTTCGGACGCACCTGAAGAACCTCCCCAAGGTGCCCCGTAATCTGACCGATGTCGCCGCGCGCAATCATCTCGGCGAGCCTCTCCCAGTCGCGTCGGACCCAACCGATCTCCTCGGCCGTCGGCTGCCAGAGGTACGCGCGACCCACACGGCGCTCTGGCAGAGGCGTTGACGACGCGGCCTCCACGGGGACGAACAGGACGTGCGCGAGCTTCTTGAACACCACGCTTCGCTCCCAGTCGGTGTCGGCCATCGACGCGAGCGGAATCGACGCGACGAAGGTCGACTCTTTCGGTTTCCCGGTGGGGTCGAGGGGTATCGTCTTGAGCTCGACACCGAGGCCAACGAAGTCCGGCTCTGCGCGCGAGGCGGCGGTCGCGCCGAGGACACGCTCGAGGATCTGACCCGCGATGCCTTTGCCGCGCACGCCTTCTTCGGGCACCTCAACGCTGACCTTTTCGCCAAGCTCACGAAGCGTGAGACCGGAAACGTTCCGGGCTCGTTCGAGAAGCTCGTCGACGGACGCCGGCTCGTTCACGCCGCCCACCGTCAGTGCAGCTCACAGACCTTCGAACCAAAGAGGCGTTCGAGACTCGTGAGCAGGGCGTCGGTGGGATCGACGAAAAGGCCGGTTTCAGCGAGGTCGACCCGCCAATCGCCGGGCGAGCTCAGCTCGAGGGACACGGGGCAGGGCCCAGGATACTGCTCGAGCATCGAGCGCAGAGAGTCGAGCTTCGAGCGATCGGTGGTCTCGACGGCGAGCTTGACCGTGATGGCAGTGGTGCGTTCATGAAGCGCATCGCTGAGAAGCGTCGCCTCTTCGAGCAGGATCTTCGCCTCCGGAGCGGCGCTCTCGTCGTTGCGGTCCTGCTCGTGCTTTACGCGACCGGTCAAGAGAATCGGCTGCCCCGACTGAAGCGCCTCGCGAAGTCCGGGCTTTTCGAGGGGCTTCGGCCGAACGATGACTTCGACTCGCCCAAGCGCGTCCTCGATGTGGAAGAACGCCATCGTGTGCCCCATTTTGGTGCGCCGCTCGCGGTACCCCTCGACGGTGCCGCCGACGGTCACCTGGCGATTGTTGTTCAGCTGCGTGACGCCCTCCGTCGTTGCGTCGCAAAACCGAAGCAGCTCGCTCTTGTAGCGATCGAGCGGATGGCCAGAAACGTAAAAGCCGAGGGTTCCCTTCTCGCGCGACAGCTGTTCGCGCGAGTCCCAAGGATCCAGCGCGGGGAAGCTGCCCCCGGGATGCTCGTAGGCCTGCGCATCGTCATCGCCGCCCATGAGTCCGAAGAGGCTCTCCTGCCCGCTCGAGCGTTCGGACTGGATGCGTTTTCCGCGCTCGACGGCCTGCTCGATGGCGATGAACGCTTGCGAGCGATGGACCTGGATTGCGTTGTGCACGGTGTCGAACGCACCGCATTGCACCAGCGCCTCGATGACGCTCTTGTTCACGCGTCGAAGGTCGACACGCGCGCAGAAGTCGAAGAGGTCGACGAACGGGCGCTCGCCCCCGTCTTCTTCCGCTTGGCGCGCCTCCAGGATCGCCTCGACGGCGGCTGTGCCGACGCCCTTGATCGCGCCGAGGCCAAACCGAATCTTGGGTCCCATCGGGTCGTGGACTTCGCCGTTGTAGCAAACCGGCTTGTGCCGGAGACGCGCGACATCTTGGGCGTCATCGGGGGTGTAGACGACCGTGAACTCGATCTCCGACTCGTTGACGTCCGGAGGCAGCACGGTGATCCCCATCGATCGCGCCTCCGAGACGGTGCGAACGACCTTGTCGATCTTCTCTTTGTCGGCCGTGAGGGTCGCGCAGCTGAACTCGACGGGGTAGTGAGTCTTCAGGTACGCGGTTTGGTACGTGATGAGCGCGTATGCAGCCGAATGGCTCTTGTTGAAGCCGTAGCCTGCGAAGTACGCCATCAGGTCGAACACCTCTTCGGCTTTTTGCTGCGTGTGTCCGCGCGACGTGGCGCCCTCGATGAAGACCGCCTTTTGCTTCTCCATCGCGGCGGCCTTCTTCTTGCCCATCGCGCGCCGGAGTAGGTCGGCGCCGCCGAGCGAGTAGCCCGCCATCTCTTGCGCGATCTGCATGACCTGCTCTTGATAGACGATGACGCCTCGGGTCTCGTCGAGGATGTGCTCGAGCGACGGGTCCGGGTACTCGACCTTCTGGCGCCCGTGCTTTCGATGGACGAAGTCCTTGTCCATCTGTGCGCCCATCGGCCCGGGGCGGTACAGCGCGACCGCCGCAACGATGTCGTCAAAGCGGTCGGGTCGGAGCTGTTTGAAGAGGCTCTGCATTCCGCTCGACTCGAGCTGGAAGACGTTCGTGGTCTCGCCTGACTGCAGGAGCGCGTAGGTCGCGGGGTCGTCCATCGAAATCGTGTCGATCCGGAACGGGTCGCCCTCTCGATCGGGGCGCCGATCGATCAGCTTCGTCGCGATGTCGATGACGGTGAGCGTGCGTAGCCCGAGGAAGTCGAACTTCACGAGCCCCGCCGCCTCCACGTCGTCCTTGTGGTACTGCGTGACGTAGACGTCGGGCTCTGGGCAGAACACCGGCACGTGGTCCCAGATCGGGCCCTCGCTGATCACCACGCCCGCCGCATGCATCCCCGCGTGCCGGGTCAGGTTTTCGAGCGCCTGTGCGGTGTCGAGGAGGTCGCGGGACTGTTCGTCCTGCTCGTAGGCGGCCTTGAGGCGGGCCTCTTGGTCGAGGGCCGCGCTGATCGGTACGCTCTTCCCTTGAACCGGCTCCGGAATCATCGTTGCAATGAGACCGGCCTCGGCAGGGGTCATGCCCATCACTCGCCCGACATCCCGCACGACGCTCCGGCTCTTCAGCTGATGGAACGTCGCGATTTGCCCGACGCTCGCCTGCCCGTACTTGTCACGCACGTACTGGATGACACGGTCGCGCTGGTCCATGCAGAAGTCGATGTCGAAGTCGGGCATCGATACGCGTTCGGGGTTCAGGAACCGCTCGAACAGCAGTCCGTGCACGATGGGGTCCAAGTCGGTGATCCGAAGCGCCCACGCGACGAGCGACCCCGCACCCGAGCCGCGCCCTGGGCCCACCGGCACGCCATTGTCCTTTGCCCAGTTGATGAAGTCCTGGACGATGAGGAAGTAACCCGCGAAGCCCATCTTGAGAATCACCTCGAGCTCGAGCTCGAGGCGGGCGTGGTAGACGTGCTCCTCAAACGACTCGCCTCGCTCTCGCATCTCCTGGATGCGCCGGCCGAGGCCTGCGACCGAAAGCGCGCGCAGGTAGTCTTCTTCGCTGGCGCCGCCGGGCACCGAGAAGCTCGGAAGCTTTGGCGAGGCAAGCGGGGTCGCCTGACCCGCACACATCTCCGCGATGCGAAGTGTATTTTTCGCAGCGTCGGGCACGTGGGCGAAGAGGCTCACCATTTGCTCCGGCGTCTTGAGATACAGCTCGGAGGAGTGATGGTGTACGGCTTCCATCTCTCGCACGCTTCGACTCGCGCCGATGCACTGCAGAACGAGCTGAGCATGGGCGGACTGTCGTTCGAGGTAGTGACAGTCGTTGGTGCCGACGAGCGGGAGCGCGAGCTCGTTCGCGAGACTTCCTAGGACCTGGTTGAGCGGACGGTTCTCCGGGAAGCCGTGGTCTTGGAGCTCGACGAAGAAGTGTCCCGGCTCGAAGCAGTCGCGAAGGTTGGCGAGAGCGTCGCGGCCGACTTCCGGTCCCTTGTTGAGGATCTCTTGAGCGACGTGGCCGCCCATGCAGGCGCTGAGCCCGACGACCCCCTTGCCGTGCTGGTGAAGGACCTCGAAGTCGATTCTGGGCTGAGCGTATGCCGCCATGCCGTCGACCCAACCGGCGCTGACCATCCGTACGAGGTTCTGGTAGCCTTCCTGCGACGCAGCGAGCAGCAGGAGATGGTGAAGCTCTTTGTTTTGAGGGTCCCGACGATCGCCCGCCGTGAAGTTCACTTCGCAGCCTAAAATCGGCTTCACGCCAGTGCTTTCGCACGCACGGACGAGCTGGACCGCGCCGAACATATTGCCGTTGTCGGTCAACGCGACGGCGGGCATCTCCATCTTGGCGGCATGCTCGACCAACGCGGGAATCCGGATGGCCCCGTCCAACATCGAGAACTCACTGTGAACGTGGAGATGGACGAACTCGGCGGCCATGGGCGCGCTGAACATACTTCGCGTGCGCGGTGGATTCCACCTCTCCCTGCGGCTTCTCGGGAAGGCTGCGGAGCTGGGATTTGCCGCGGGATCAAGCGTGCCCTTGTGAGTTCGGTCCGAGGAAGTACAATCAGCGGACGGCAGAGCAATCTGGCGTGTGAGACAACAGCACCGCCGTGGCATGAGGCCGCGTCGGCTGCTGAGCGAAAGAGTTGAAAATGAGCAAGAGACTGTTCTGCGGGGGCCTCGCTTGGGCGACGACCACTGAAGACCTCCGAGAGGCGTTCACGCCTTTCGGCGAGGTCACCGACGCCAAGGTCGTGACCGATCGAGAAACAGGCCGTTCGCGGGGTTTCGGTTTCGTGACGTTCACGACGGAAGAAGCGGCGAGTAGCGCGCGCGAGTCGATGGACGGCGCGACGCTTGGCGGGCGAACCATTCGCGTCGACCTCGCGCGAGAGCGCCAGGGCGGCGGCGGCGGTGGTGGCGGTTACCGGCGCTGAACGTTCGTCAGTGGAGCAGACGGAAGTACCACGCCAAGATCGCGTCGCCCGCGAGTAGGTACTCGAGCGCTGCTAGCGCGAGAAAGGGTCCGAAGGGAAGCTTCAGCAGGCCGACACGGCCGGGATCCGCCTCGTCCGGCGCCTCGATCACCTCTCCATCGATGACGCGCTCGTCGATGTCGGGCGTGAGCTTCCGGCCGGTCGCAAGCGCAAGGCCCGCGAAAATCAGTCCTTGGAAGGCGCCAGCGACCAGGCTGAACATCGCGCCTCGCCAGCCGAGGAACGCGCCGATCATCATCATGAGCTTCGAGTCGCCTTCGCCCATCCCGCGACGACCGGCGAGCGCTTCGTACCCCCATACGAAAATGACCTGAACGGTGAGGTACGCGGCTCCCGCGCCAACGGCTGCCGACCATAGACCCGGCTCCGCGCGAAACGGCGCGCTTACGAGCCCGACGGCCGAGCAGGGGAGGCTGACCTCATCGGGAATCTCCATCCATTCAAGGTCGACGAAGGTCGCGATCAGCAGTCCCCCGGCAAAGACGAAGTAGAGGACGGCTTCGATCGTGGCGTAGAGCAGGGGCGTGCCTTCCGGCGCGCGGACAATCCAAAGCTCCGCGATGGCGACGCACAGCACGGCTCCGAGGAGCTCGACGAACACGTACCGAGGCGAAATGGGGGTGCCGCAGCAGGACGCCTTTCCACGGAGGGCGAGCCAACCGACGATGGGCACGTTCGTCCATGCTCGGATGGGGGCGCCACAGCTCGGGCAGTGGCTTTTTGGGCGAACGACCGACATGCCGCGTGGCCACCGGTAGATCGCGACGTTGAAGAAGCTCCCCCAAGCCGCCCCCCACGCGAATGCCACCAGCCACACGAACCAGCGCGACAAGTCCGCCGCAAGCATTTTGCCATGCTACCAGCCCCCGGCGCGGAGTCCCGTTTTTCGGGTCGGCAGTTGCAGCCGGACCTTCTCGGTGCGATTCAGGAACAAACCGATGAGCGGAGAATCGACCAGAACGGCGCTGCGGGAGACCAAGCGGATCGTCGTCAAAATCGGCAGCCGGGCCCTGTGTGCTGGAGGAGGTCGGTTTGCCATGGTGGCGGAGCAGCTTGCCACGCAGGTCGAGGCCGGACGCAAAGTGGTTCTCGTGTCGTCGGGTGCCGTCGCCGTCGGGCGTGAGCGCTTGGGGCTCAAGGAACGGCCGAAGAAGGTGCCGCTCCTGCAGGCCGCCGCAGCCACTGGGCAGTCTCTGCTCATGCGCGCTTACGAAGATGCCTTCGAGGCGAAAGGCATTCACGTGGCCCAGGTCCTCCTCACACACGATGCCGTGAGCGATCGTGAGCGTTACCTGCATGCGAGGCACGCGATCGACGAGCTGCTGAAGCTCGGAGTCGTCCCCATCATCAACGAAAACGACACCGTCTCGATCGACGAGCTTCGCTTTGGTGACAACGACCAGCTCGCCGCGATGGTTTGCACGCTCATCGGCGCCGACCTGCTCGTGCTTCTGAGTGACGTCGAGGGCGTCCTCGACGACCAGGGGAAGCGCGTGTCGCTCGTCAGCGACGTCTCGGAAATCGAAGGCTTCATTCGGCCTCCGGAGGACGACGTCGGGCTTGGGGGCATGCAGTCAAAAGTCGAAGCAGCCCGTCGCGCAACGCTTCACGGTCTGCCCGTCGCGATCGGTCCTGCGGCGTCCAACGATTTTCTCGATCGCTTGGTGCGCGGTGATGACGTGGGCACGCTCCTCCTGCCACACGGCTCGCCGCTCCCGAGTCGCAAGCACTGGATCGCGTACACCCTCAAGCCGCAGGGGCGCATCGCGGTCGACGAGGGTGCGTGTCGCGCGCTCCTAAGAGGCAAGTCGAGTCTCCTGCCCGCAGGGGTCGTTTCGGTGACGGGTACGTTCAAAGCAGGTGACGCAGTGGCCATCGTGAACGGTGCGGGAATCGAGCTCGCCCGCGGCCTTGCGCGTTACGATGCGACTGACGTTCGGCGTTTGGCAGGGGGTCAGAGCGGCCAGATCGCCGATCTCGTCGAAAACCATTTGGGCGACGAAATCGTGCATCGGGACGACATCGTGCTTACCGGCGAGAGCGCCTGAGCGGGTGACTCCCGGTTCGCGCAAATGGTGCTAGATTCCCGGGCTGTGAGTGAAGATGTGAAAACACTCGTGACCGAGCTTGCGACCGCTGCCAAAGCGGCTTCGCGGGTCCTTGCGACGGCGAGCAGCGACCAAAAGAATGCGGTTCTGCGACGTGCCGCGGAAGCGCTTCGCGGGGCCCCAGGCGATCGCGTGCTAGAGGCGAACGCGCGCGACATGGAGGCGGCCCATGCAATGGGGCTTTCGAAGGCGATGCTCGATCGTCTGGCGCTCGACCGGAAGCGGCTCGACGGCGTTGCGGACGGAGTCGAACAGGTAGCAACGCTCCCAGACCCTGTAGGCACGGTCGTCGAAGAACGCGTTCTCGGCAACGGCCTACGGGTTTCTAAGATGCGAGCACCTCTCGGGCTCATCGGCATCATCTACGAATCGCGTCCGAATGTCACGGCAGATGCAGCATCGCTTTGCTTGAAGAGCGGGAACGGCGTCCTTCTTCGGGGAGGCAAAGAAGCGTTCCACAGCAACACCGCGATCGCCGCGATCTTCACACAGGCGTTAGAAGACGAGGGGCTTCCTTCCGAAAGTGTCACACTTTTGCCCACCACGGACCGTCAAGCGACTTTGGTAATGATCGGTCTTGATGGTATCGTCGACATGGTCATTCCGAGAGGTGGAGAAGGATTGATTCGGTTCGTCGCCGAGCACTCGAAAGTTCCCGTCATCCAGCACTACAAGGGTGTGTGCCACGTCTTTGTCGACGAAACGGCCAACCCGGACATGGCGCTCGACATTGCGCTCAACGCAAAGGTGCAGCGTCCTGGCGTCTGCAATTCGATGGAGACGCTTCTCGTCGATGAACACATCGCGCCAACGTTTCTGCCGAAGCTTGGTGAAGTAATGGGCGACAAGGGTGTCGAGATTCGCGCAGACGGTCGCGCCGCAGAGCATCTCAACGGTGTGAAGCGCGCGAGTGACGCCGACTGGGACACCGAACACCTCGACCTGATCCTCAACGTCGGTGTCGTCGATGGGATCGACGGCGCGCTCGAACACGTGGCGAAACATGGCTCGAATCACACCGAGGCGATCGTCACGGAGGACCACGACCATGCGGCGCGCTGGCTCCGAGAGGTCGATGCGAGCTTGGTACTTCACAATGCGTCGACGCGTTTCAACGATGGATTCGCGCTCGGTCTCGGTGCCGAGATCGGGATTTCGACGACCAAGCTTCATGCTTATGGTCCTATGGGTTTGGCCGAGCTGTGTACGCTGAAATGGATCGGCCAAGGAGAAGGTCAAGTCAGGCAGTAAGGAGACAGAACAGTTTGCCGAAACAAGCACCAGGCGCACAGCTGGATACCAACCCGAGTCCCACTCCGATGAGAGAACCCAAAGCAGGTCGTGAGCTTGCGCTGCTCGTCGCCGAGGCAGCGCTCGACAAGAAAGCAAGCCGAATCGAGATCATCGATGTACGCGACAAGGTCGACTACACCGACTACGTCGTGGTCATGAGCGGTCGAAGCGATCGTCAGGTCGCCGCGATTGCGCGTGGCATCGAAGAAGAGCTCAAGCTGAAGCACGGGACACGCTGCGAAGGCGTCGAAGGGCTTCCGCAGGGCAACTGGGTTCTTCTCGACTTCTCCGATGTCGTCGTGCACATCTTCCATGAGGAGGCGCGCGGCTTCTACGATCTCGAGGGCCTTTGGCTCGATGCAGACCGGGTGGAGTTCGAAGGCCAGCAGGTCGAAGAGGGTTTCGTCTTTCCGTAAACCCTCGTGCGCGTCCGAATCATCGCCGTAGGAAAGGCCAAGGATCGCGATCTGCGGTCGTTGCTCAGTGACTACTACGGGCGAATCGGTCGGCACGCGAAGCTCGAAGAAGTCGAGCTCAAAGACGGAAAGGAGGCGGAGGTCAGCGACCGCCTCGCCCGCAGCATCCCAGACCGATCGCGAGTCGTCGCGCTCGAAGTCGACGGGCGGGCCATGAGCAGCAAAGCGCTGGCCAAGTGGATCGACCGAGCGGAAAACGACTCGGTCCAAACCGTGGTCTTTCTCATCGGCGGGGCGTACGGCCTCCCCAACGAGATCTCCGCCAGGGCCGACCTGCGCCTTTCGCTCTCCGCCATGACGCTCCCCCACCGCCTCGCCCGCCTGGTCCTCGCCGAACAACTCTACCGAGCCTTCACGATCTCGAGAGGCGAACCGTACGACCACTAATCCCCGCGCGGGCGAAGCTCTCGCGAAAACCATCGCCCCACACCGAGATCCGCTGGAAGGATGACGCACGCCTTGCCGACGCAACAAAGGCCCGGTTTCCCCGATGAGCGGTCGTGCAGGCGATACGCTCCCTAGCAACTGGCCTCCAGGACCTCCTCTGCCCACCAACCTGCTTGTCGTGCACCACCGCCACGCCCTCGCCTTTCTGCCTCAGCTGTCAATCGCTCCTCGAACCATCCCCCACCGACGGCGCCGTCTTCCTCTACGGAGGTCCCATCGCCGACGCGATCCACCGGTTCAAGTACGAGGGCCGAAGCGACCTCGCACCAGCGTTCGGTGCTCTGATGGCCGACGCCGCCAAGCCGCTCATCGGCTGTGTCGACGCCGTAGTCCACGTCCCGCTCCACTCGCGAAGGCGCCGGCAGCGAGGCTTCGATCAGTCGGCACTGCTCGCGAAGCCCGTCGCGCGGGCGCTCGGGGTCAAAGCTCGCCTTCATGGTCTCCAGCGCGTGCGGTACACGCAGAGTCAGGTCGACTTGCCGCGGAGCAAGCGCCTGGGCAACGTGCGCGGCGCCTTTCGGTGCGGGAGACTCCATTCGGCGAAGCGCGTCCTGCTGATCGACGACGTTCAGACAACGGGGGCTACCTTGGGCGCCGCTTCCGACGCGCTTCAGGCCGCGGGGGTCGAAACGGTACGAACGCTGGTGCTTGCAACTCGCGTTCTCTCGTAGGCCACGTAAAGTAGCCTCGTGCACGCCTGGCTGGTCGTTGTTGTATTGCTTCTCTCTTGCGCCAAGGAGACAGCCCCGGTTCAAGACCCGCTCGACTACCTTCGAGTCGGCGTCGACCCGGTGCAGGAAGCCGACGCGATGATCGCAGAGCTTCGAAGAAATGGCTTCGAGGTCGTCCATCGTTACGATGTGCCTGGATACGTCGCGTTCGATGCGGCGTACGGCGGCGATACCTTGGTGCGGGCCGTGAGCGAGCGAGGAGTCGTTCTCAGCGTTCAGTCGCCAGATGTCCGGTGGCCAGAGAGGCTCTGGGTAGAGCTTGCGGACGAGCCGCGTCTCGACGCGGATTCCGACGGCCGCCGAGACGTGGTCGTGTCTTTGCGCGAGCGCGATCGGGTCTGCCTCGGATGGGCCCGAATCGACGAGAATGGCTTCGCGATCGAGGTCGTGCGGCCACGCCGCGAGTGGGGCGAGAGGCCGTGCGTGCTCGAGGTCGAGCCTGGCGGTCGGCGCCTCACGTTGGAGCTCGACGTGCCGGATGCCCCAGTGCCCGGTGCCCGCGTTCGAGTACCGTTGGCCGTCGACGGTCAACGGTGGACGATCGACAGGTCGAGAGCCGCCGAAGCTCGATGGGAGTCCGAGGCCGCTGCTCGTAGGAAGCGGCTCGAGTCGCGCGAGCTACGAGGTGACGACACGAACGCGGCGCGACTGCGGGCCGAGCTCGAGTGGCTCGACCAACTTCGCAATGAGCCGGAGCCCATGCTAGAGCCGGCGAACGATGGCGAAGAAGCGCGTTGACAAAGGGGTGCCCGGGATGGATTTCCTGGTGTGCCGAAATCCGCGCGCAGCGCAGCGCTACGACATCGACGAACGGCTCGAGGCGGGCATGGTGCTTTACGGAACCGAGGTGAAGAGCCTACGAAACCGCCGAGCGAACCTCGAGGGAGCGTTTTGTCGCATCGACCGAGACGAGCTCTATCTCTACGGCATGCACATCGCGCCGTATGAACAGGGTGGGCACGCCGGCCACGAAACCCAGCGCACCCGGAAATTGCTGGTCCATAGGCGCGAGATCGAAAAGCTTCGCGGTCGTCTCACCAATCGCGGCACGGCCCTGGTTCCTCTTCAGGTGTACTTCAAGAACGGCGTCGCGAAGGTGCAGCTTGGTCTCGGTCGCGGAAAGAAGAAGGGAGACGATCGCGAATCCATCCGACGCCAAGAAGACCTCAAAGAGGCGCGCGCCGCGATGCAGCGGCAGAAGGGCTGACCGCGATGAATCTGCGTCTCAGCTCTGGCGAACCGGTGATCGCCAAGCGTTTCGAGGGCAACGTCCTCACGCTCCATTCTCCGAAGGCGTTCGCGCCGGGCTCGCCGATCTCGTTCGACACCGGTGACGACGAGCCCAAGCGAGCGTTTGAAGGCCGAACGATCGGCTCGAAGCGAATCCACGACGGCACCTTCGAAGTGCGACTTCGCCTGGTCAATCTGCGGCGCGAACACCGTCTCTTCCTCGAGGAACGCCTCGCTCGCTAAGTGCGCTTCTCGAGCTCGGTGAAGACCGCCTGCTTCACCGCTTCGTAGTCGCTTGGGAGCATCACCGGCTTATTCGGGTGCTGACTTTCGACGCCGGGGATCTCGTTGTCGTGGTAGCGAATCTTGAACTGAGTGAACTTGAGGCCGTTGGCTGTCGAAATCACGACGACCTTTTGCCCACGTTCGATCGTACCCTTCGCACGAAGCTTTTCGAGCGCAGCGAGGGCAACGCCCGTATGCGGGCAGGTGTAGCTGCCATACCGGTCGGCGGCTGCGGCGGCTTCTGCAAGCTCCGTTTCGCTCGCCTGTTCGACGACCCCGTCGAACGCTTTCAGTGCGCGAATCGCGCGCCGAATGCTGACCGGATTGCCGATTCGAATCGCACTCGCCTCGGTTTCGCCCGCTGTGATGGGCTCGAAGTTGTCCCAGCCGGCCTGGTATGCGCGATAGAGCGGGTTCGCACGCTCAGCCTGCGCGAGGCAGATGCGTGGGCGCTTCGAGATGAGGCCGAGCTCGTGCATCATGTCGAAGCCTGCGCCGAGCGCTGCCACGTTTCCAAGGTTCCCACCCGGAATGATCACCCAGTCGGGGACTTCCCAATCGAACTGCTGGACGATCTCGATCGCAACGGTCTTCTGACCCTCGAGGCGAAGCGAGTTCATCGAGTTGGCGAGGTAGATGCTCTTTTCGGTCGTGAGCTGCTGCACGATCGACATGCACCCATCAAAGTCGGTATCGAGCGCGCAGACGAGCGCTCCGTTGGCGAGCGGTTGAACGAGCTGCGCCGTGGTGACCTTGCCCTTCGGGAGCAGTACCACCGAGGGAATTCCCGCGGACGCGCAGTAGGCCGCAAGCGCCGCGGACGTGTCGCCCGTCGATGCGCAGGCGATCGCGCGGATGGGTTTCCCGTCTGCGATCGCTTGCTTCACCGTGCTGACGAGCACGGTCATCCCGAGGTCCTTGAACGAGCCGGTGTGGCTGTTGCCGCAGTTCTTGATCCAGACGTCGTCGAGACCGAGGCTCTTGCCGTACCGCTCGGCCCAGAAGAGGTTGGTGCCCCCTTCCGCCGTCGAGACGATGTTTTCACTTCGGAGCTCGGGCTGGACCCACTCCTTCTTTCCCCAGACTCCGCTGCCGTACGGCCAGTCCCGGGTCATCCAACGCTGGTCGAAGAGCCGGCTCCAGGCCGAACCGCTGCGGTCCTTCAGCGCGTCCATGTCGTGGTGCACCTCGAGCAGCTCGCCGCACTCCTGGCAGGAGTAGATGACCTCGTCGAGAGGGTAGCTGCCGTGGCATCCGGCGACGCAGCGAAAGGAAGCGCTGTAGCTCATGGGTGCGCCAGTATAGGGCCTTGCGCAAGGGGCGCACCTCGCCCGCTCGAGCCCCTATGCACCGGTCTTTTGTTCTGGTCCCGGCACGATCGAAAAGGATGGGGAGCTCGGACTACGCGCGAGCTCCTCGAGGTAGGCGACCATCTTGGGGTGCTTGGCTACCAGCTCGTGGAAGCGTCGCGAGGAGAGCCGCAGCACGAGCACGTCGGAGTCGGCGCGGACGGTAATCGTCGATGGCTTTCCCGTCAGCATCGAATGCTGCCCGAGCGCCCGCCCAAGCTTGAGCTCGCCCGCGACCTCGCCCTCCGCTCCCACGGCGAGAAGCTTTCCAATCATGGGAATGTAGAGTCCGTCGGCGCGCATCCCCGCGTCGAGAATGTTCGTACCCATGGTTGCGCGACGAACACCGAACATGCTCGCGACCTCCGAGCGTGTCGGCTGATCGAAACCGGCGAACATCGGCGACGCACGCACGAGAGTCGCAACCAGACGCCTTCCCAGGATCTCGAGCATGACGTCGGCGATCATCGGATAGTCTTCGACGAGTCGGTCGAGGAGCAGCTTGCTGACCCGGAGGGCGCGCACGTGGGTTCGGGTCGCGACCTGGGCTTCGTACGTGACGTGATCGAGCAGGCACGAGATGCCAACGAGGTCTCCTTCGGACAGGACGATGCTGTCCTCGTCCTGAACACGAGTGAACTGTACGCTCCCTTCGATCAGCACGTAGAAAGCGTCTGCGGTCGTGCCGCGCTCGATGAGAACGGCGTCTGCTGGAAGCTCGATCAGCTGGGACTCGCGAACGAGTCGAACGAGTGCGTCCTGGGGCAGCTCGGCGAAGAGCGGCATCGAGGGGAGTAGGGCGAGCTCCGAAGCGGGCGGTCGTTCCGTGAATGACTCGGGATCGGGCTCCGATCGATCGCCGAGCTCGACGTCCGAGAGCTGGAGGTCGAGCGTCATCTCCGCGGGAGGCTGCGAGAACCGGTTGAGGTCGCCCTCAGGTGCCGCGAGGAGAGGAAGGGCGTCCGCACTGATGCGGCGGATGTGGGTGCGATTGGATCGATGAAGCTCCCGGGCGGCGTCGGGGTTCACCCGGTCGAGCACGTCGTCGCGAGTCGGGTCGATTCCAATGACGACTTTGGCCATCGCGGCGGCGCGAGCGATGAACCCCTGTCCGGCATAGAGGTCGACGGCCCGAATGTAGGACTCGACGGCGTCGTCCACGTGACCCATACGTTTGAGCAGGTCTCCGCGTCGGTGCGGCCACCTCGGTTCGCGGCGCTCCAGGCGTTCGAGCTGCTTGTACAGGCCGAGGGCCTCGGTGAAGCGACTACGTTCGAGCGCCCGCTGCAACTGGTTGCGGAGTTTTTTTGTGTGGGTTCCCGACACGGACTCTCAACCTTATACGCTATTGGACGATGTCCAAAGCGGTGGGCCCTGGGTCGATCGCTGCTACCCTCCGGATACACTTCATGAGCCTTTTCGTTCGACTCATTCGCGCCCAGCTGAGCTTTGGGGTCATTTTCCTCAGCTATATGGTGCAGCTCGGCCTCTTGAAGATGTTTCGGCGCTGGGAGATCGATCCAGAGACTGGACGTGAGGAACCTCACGTTCCCGCCTGGCTCCGGCGGCGACAGGCCCGAGTCGACGAGGTGAATTCGCGACGTTCGCTGGCCGCGATCCTCAAACTGCGCGGCGTTTACATCAAGCTCGGTCAGGTTTTGTCGATCATGGGCGGTTTTCTTCCGGCCGTTTACATCGAAAAGCTCGAATCTCTCCAAGATTCCGTCCCGCCACATCCCTTCGACGAGATCGAGGAGGCTTTCCTCAAAAGCCTCGGCGACAGGCCAGAGGCGTTCTTTGAGCGGATGGAGCGGGAGCCCGTGGCCGCCGCATCGCTCGGTCAGGTTCACGTCGCCTACATGCCGGATGGGCGAAAAGCCGCCGTGAAGGTTCTCTATCCGGGCATCCGGGACGTGGTCCGTGTCGACCTTCGGGTCATCCGGCTCATGGTCCGCGTCTACAAGTGGTTCGTGCCGGTCCAGAACATCGAGGTGGTGCACTCCTCGCTCGTCGACCTGCTCCGGCGCGAAACCGACTATCTCCACGAGGCCGACTGCATGCGTCGTATGTCGGCCAACTTCGCGTCTGACGACCACATCCTCTTTCCGGAGGTCATCGACAACGTCACCACGAAAGACGTGCTGACGATGACCTTCATGGAGGGCATCAAGATCTCTCGCATCGATGAGATTCGCGAAGCGGGGGTCAATCTCGACAAGCTCGGCGAACGCCTCGTGAAGAGCTTTTACAAGCAGGTGTTCGTCGACCGGTTCTTCCACGCCGACCCGCATCCAGGGAACTTCCTGGTGCAGCCTATCGAGGGGTCCGAAGACGCAAACATCGTCGTGCTCGACTTTGGCGCGATCAGCGTGGTCGACGAAAAGACGATGTTCGGTATGGTCGACGTGCTGCGAGGTTTCTTCGAGCAGAACGACAACCTCGTTCTGAGGGGCATCGAGGACATTGGCTTCGTGGCCGACGGCGGCGACCGCAAGCTCCTCGAGCAGACGGTCAAGACCTACTTCAAGAAGCTTCTGAAGCTCGAGACATACGCGCCCTCCGTCCTGATGAACCGCAACGCGAAGGAGCTAGAAGCCCTTGCCGACCCCGAGGTCGCTCGCCGCGAGCTTCGGAGTCTCATGAGGTCGGTGAAGTATCCAGACGGCTGGTTCTACGTCGAGCGCGCTTCGTTGATGATGTTCTGGCTTGCGGGGCAGATCGCGCCGGACCTGAACCAGTTCCAAATCGGGTTCCCCTACGTGCTCCCGCTGCTCTCGCAGCGTCTCCAAAAGAGTCGGCCCTCCAATCCGCCGCCGGTCGATGAACCGCTCGCAGCCGTGCCTAGCTAGTGAGATGAGCCGCGTCGTCGGAATCGACCCCGGCCAAGCACGTATCGGCGTTGCGATATCGGACGAGGGGCGCTCGATCGCGTTCCCTCGCGAAACGATCTCCGCCGAGGGTGGATGGGTGCAGGCTGCAGGTCGGGTTCGTGAGGCCTTGTCGGAGGACGACGTCGACACCGTCGTCGTGGGGTTGCCTCTCCGACTGGACGGCACCGAAGGTGAGGCAGCGCGGCGGGCTCGGGGTTTCGGCGCCGCGCTTGCCGACGCCATGCAGGTGGAGGTCGTCTTTTGGGATGAACGGCTCACGACCGTGGCGGCCGAGCGCTCGCTGACGGAGATGGGACGTCGAGGGTCCAGGAGACGTGAGGTCGTCGATCAATCCGCTGCCACCATCTTGCTTCAAGGGTTTTTAGACGCCAATACGTGAGCCACGTGGACGGGTCCGAGCAGCGGATAAAGGTCGTAGGGAGACACAAGCTGGGGGTGGGGAGGCTCATCAGCATGCTGACCCTCCTCGCCGTGCTCGGCGCGTTGGGAGCGCTCGGATGGTTGTTCGTGGTGTACCCCGATTCGAGTGGACCGCGGGGGGATGAAGAAGTCGTGCTCGAGGTGGCGGAGGGCACCTCGCTAAAGGCACTGGCGAAGAACCTCGAGGACGCCGGCGTCCTGTCGAGCGCGCGCGTCTGGTCCGTCTACATGAGAATGCGAGGGCTCGACCGTCACCTGCGACAGGGCAAGATCCGGTTTCGGACGCCGATGACCCCCGAGGAGGTTGCGCGGTACGCGACGACCCGCCTCGGACGCATTCAGATTCGCATTCTCATCCCTGAGGGCTTCTCTCGGTTCGAAATCGCCGAACGTCTCGAAGAGTACGGCGTGTGCGACGCGGACGACTTCCTCGATGCAACCGAAGACAGCTCGCTTCTGGCAAGCTACGGCGTGGAAGCCCACGACGCGGAGGGGTATCTCTTCCCAGACACCTACGAGTTCGACGACAACACGAAGGCGCGTCGCGTGGTCGAGAGGATGCTCGCAAACTGGTCGCGGCGCTATGAAGAGCTTCAGGACGAGTATGCGAACGAGCTCTCAGCGCTCGACGACTGGTCCACGCACGAGCTCGTGACGCTCGCGTCCATCGTCGAAAAAGAGGCGGCTTCGCCGTCTGAACGCGCGCGAATCGCCGGCGTGTTCTGGAATCGCCTCAACTCGAAGGGCTTCTTGCCGCGGAAGAGGCTCCAAGCGGACCCGACGGTCCAGTACGGCTGCGTCGCGGAGCCGGACGCGGCACCTTCTTGCGAAACCTTCGACGGTCGGATCACGCGCGCCATGCTCGATGACCGGAAGAACCCCTACAACACCTATCGCCACTCGGGACTTCCGCCCGGACCGATCAGCAACCCCGGCAAGGCGACGCTGGCCGCGGTCATCAAACCCGAGGAGCACGACTACTTTTACTTCGTTGCGAAGGGCAAGGGTCGGCACCACTTCAGCAAGACGCTTCGACAGCACAACATCGCCGTGCGTCGCCAGAACGCGAAATGAGCCAGAGGCGCACCAAGAGCCCTCTTTTCGGGACGGATGACCCTCAGCTCGGACTCTTCGAGCAACCGGCGAGCGACGCTCGAGACCCGGTCGAAGAGAAACAGTCGTCGCTCCAAGCGCTGGCAGAGCGGCTGCCCGCCAAACTTCGCTTCGGAACGTCGAGCTGGACCTTTCCTGGCTGGGCCGGGCTCGTGTACCACCGCCGCTACGCGAACCAGCGAGCGTTTCTGAGGGACTCGCTCGAAGAGTATGCCGCCCACCCTTTGATGCGCACCGTGGGAATCGACCGTGGCTACTACACGCCCGTCCCAGCGGAGGACCTCGCGCGCTACGCCGAGCAGCTTCCCGGTGATTTCCGCGCAGCGATGAAGGTCTGGCAGCAGGTCACCATGCCGGGATACCCAAGGCACCCGCGATACGGCGCGAACGCCGGTAACGAGAACGTCGACTTCCTCAACCCGGAGCTCTTCGCGGAGGCCGTGCACGCGCCCGTGCGTGAAGCCTTCTCGGAGCACATGGGTCCGTGGATCGTCGAGGTAGCGCCGTCGCCGTTCCGCCTCGACCCCGTCTGGTTCAACGAAAAGCTTGCCGCCTTTCTCGATTCGGTGCCTCGGGACTTTCCACTGGCGGTCGAGCTGAGAGACCGAAATCTCCTCACGGCGGGCTACGCGAAAGTGCTTCGCGATCACGACGCGTCGCACGTCTTCAACTATTGGTCTCGGATGCCGGACCTCGCCGAACAGATGCGGGTCGAGGGCCTGCTCGAGGGCTCCTTCGTCATCACGAGGCTGCTGCTTCCGCCGGGGACGCGATACGCGGACCTGAAGGAAGCGTACGCGCCGTTCGACCGCCTGGTCGATCCTCAACCACGAATGAGGCGAGACGTCGTCGCGCTCGTGCGAGCTGCGCTCGAACGCGACGTGGAGTGCTTCGTGCTGGTCAACAACAAGGCCGAAGGTTCGTCGCCCTTGACCGTAGAGGCGCTTGCGCGCGAGCTTGCGGGGTAGGTTGCCGTGGGTCCGACGGAGGCTATGTTGACCGCCATGACCCGCCCCAAAGCAGACAACCTCACGTGGCACATTGGCGAGGTCGACAAGGGCGCTCGGTCCGCTGCGTACGGCCATCGCGGCGCCGTCCTTTGGTTCACGGGGCTCAGCGGGTCTGGCAAGAGCACGATCGGCCATCGTGTCGAGCGCATGCTGATCGACCGAGGGGCGTTCGCCTACGTGCTCGACGGGGACAACGTTCGGCACGGCCTGAACAGCGACCTCGGCTTCGCTCCCGAAGACCGGGTGGAGAACATCCGGCGCATCGGGGAGGTCTCGAAGCTGTTTGCGGACGCGGGCGCGCTAGTGGTGTCGGCGTTCATCTCCCCCTATCGGAAGGACCGCGATCGCATTCGCAGCCTCGTCCCGGAGGGGGAGTTCGTCGAGGTTTTCGTCGACACCCCGCTCGAAATCTGCGAAGCGCGCGACCCAAAGGGGCTCTACAAGAAGGCCCGCGCGGGAGAGATCAAGAACTTCACCGGGCTCGACGCGCCCTATGAGGCACCAGAGAATCCCGAAGTCCACCTCGAGACCGCGGACCTGAGCGTCGACGAAGCTGCAGCGCAGGTGATCCGATACCTCGAAGACAAGAAGATCCTAGGAGCGGACTGATGCCGACCCGGGCAGAGATGTGGGAGCAGGTCCCCGACGAGGTCGACATTGTCGTCATTGGCGGCGGCATCACGGGGACGGGCATCGCCCGCGACGCCGCTCGAAGGGGCTTTCGCGTTGCCCTGTTCGAGCAGAACGACCTGGCGTTCGGGACCAGCTCGCGCTCGAGCAAGCTGATCCACGGGGGCCTGAGATACCTCGAGAGCTATGAGTTCAGCTTGGTCTTCGAATCGGTGAGCGAACGTCGCGTCGTTCAAGACCTCGCGCCGCATCTCGTCAATCCGCTCGCGTTTCTGTTCCCCGTCTATCAGGGCGCGCGAAAGAGCCTCCGCATGATCACCGCGGGCATGTGGCTGTACGATGGACTCGCCCTGTTTCGGTCGCCCAAGCGTCACAAGACCCTGAAGCCCCACGACGTGGCCGAGGAGGAACCGATCCTCCGCCAGGAGGGGCTTCAGGGAGCGCCGGTCTACTACGACTGCTCGACCGACGATGCGCGGCTCACCCTGGAGACCGCGATCGATGCGAGTCGAAACGGCGCGATCGTCGTGAACTGGGCGCGCGTCGATGCAATCACGAAGAACGAGCAGGGCCGGGTCTCTGGCGTCGTCGTCCGTAGCGTCCACGACGGAAATCTTCGCGAGGTCAAGGCCAACGTCGTGATCAACGCAACCGGCCCGTGGACCGATGAGGTGCTCGCCATGAGCGGCCCGCGCGTCTCGAAGATGCTTCGACCCACCAAGGGCATACACATCGTCGTGCGGCGAGAGGCGCTCCCCGTAGAACATGCGGTGGTTCTCTTTCACCCGACCGACAGCCGCGTGCTCTTCGCTCTGCCATGGGGCGAGAGAACGTACGTCGGGACCACCGACACCGACTTCGAGGGAGCCCCGGGCTCGGAATGCGCCACGCTGGAGGACGTCGACTATCTCATCGACGCGGCCAACCACTACTTTCCGAACAACATGATTTCGCGTGACGACGTGATTTCCACCTGGGCGGGTCTCCGCCCCTTGATTCAGCCCGAAGCCGACATGGGCGATATGGCCGAGTCGCAGGTGAGCCGGGAGCATCAGATCCACATCGGAGAGGACGGCCTGGTGACGATCGCCGGCGGCAAGTTGACGACGTATCGCAAGATGGCGAAGGAGTGCGTGGACACCGCCGTGCAGATCCTCAAGCTGATGGGCCAGCTCCCTGAAGACCTGGTGTCCGGGCAGACGTACAAGAACCCGCTTCCAGGCGCCATCGGCTGGCCCGAGGACGACGACCACGAAGCGGTTGCGAAACAGATTTCCGAGGAGTGTGAGTGCGAGATGTCGGACGCGACGCGCCTGCATCTCGTCGACACCTACGGGATGCGTGCGCTCGAGCTCTCACGGATTTGCGCGGGGGACCCAAGCGCCCTCGAACCCATCGTTCCAGGCCGTATCGAGATCATGGCCCAGGTGGACTTCGGCGTTCGCGAGGAGTTTGCGGCGAGCGTCGCCGACATCCTCGTTCGCCGGACGCAGATCTTCTTCCGCGACGAGGACCAGGGGCTGACCGCCGCCCACGCGGTCGCTGATCGAATGGCGCCGCTTCTCGGGTGGAGCGACGAAGACCGTCAGCGCTCGATCGAGGCCTACGAAGCCGAGGTGGCCCTCTCCCGTAGGTGGCGGGAGGAGCTCTGAGCGAAGCCTCGCGGCTTACGCGAGCTGTGGAAGCTTGAGCTTGAGAGACAGTGCGCCCGACTCGACCCGTAGGGACTCGAGCTCGAGCACGTCGAAGATCATCATGGCGGCCTGCGTCGTCGCGAAACGACGAACCGCGGGAACACTCCGCAGGTCGACGCGGAGGCGGCCGGCGCTCTCCCTCTCGACGATTGCGCCGCCGACATCGACGGTGTCCGGGGGCATGATCATCGGCCACGTCGCTTTGGCGATGCATCCGGCGAGCGCACCGACGATCGACGTGTCGTGGGCGTCCGGTGGCTCGACGTCGAACGCGATTTCCTTGGCACCGCGCGGGGCGAACGACACCGAGCTCGGCGCAAGACTGAACTGCACCTCGCGCCCGTTCGTCATCGAAGCATCGACGTACACACGGCCCGAATGGCAGGCCACCATCGCTGAATCGACGCCCTCGGCGTGCGCCGCGGCTGCAGTAAGCGCTTCGTCGCTGAGTCGCCACCGCTGCTGAGTCAGGCGTTCGAGCAGCTGCGAGGTGGCGCTCGCGACTCGGGTGCCTTTGACGCGGTCGAGCGCCCGATCCGCGGCGGACCGCACCAGGCTCCGTAGGATGTCGAATCGATCGCTCATTCGGCCGCCTGGAGGGGAGTCTTGTCGCGGAGGGCAGCGAGCTCGAGCGGGGTCACGCGGTGGCCTCCTCGCTCGGCGAAGAACGCCGACCGGATCACCCGGGGATGAAGGTCATCGTGGCCTGTGATGGCGCGAAGGACCTCGGCGGGGCGAGGCGTCGTCTTGCCGTCGAGGCGCAGGGTGATCGCGATCGGCATCAGGTCGCCAGCCAGCCCGGCTTCCGAGAGCGTCTCATGCCCCACGTCTGCCTTTGCGTCGACGAGGACGGAACCGATGTCAATTCGCTTCTTTATGCCCCGAACCTCACGGTCGATATAGAGGTTGGGGTCGCGTCGATCGAGCGCTTCCTGCAGCGCGTCGGCAGAATCGAATCCGAGCTCTGCGCAGAGGGTGCGGGGGAGGGCGGCGACGAACTCGGTCTGCTCGAGCACCCGGTTGAGGGCCGCGTCGCTCGGGCCGAGGACCTCGCAGCCGAAGAACTCGACGCCATCGATGGCGACTTCGTTGAGGCGCTCGCAGAGACCCTGGAGGTCCGGCGACTCCGCGGCCCGGAGCCTGACGTCGACGTGTTCGCATAGGCTGGCGGTGCCCACCGGAAGCGCCGGCCCGAAGGTCAGCTTGGGGAGCGGGCGGTAGCCCTCGCTGTAGTAGAGGGGCAGTCCGACACGCCGGAGCATCCTCGGGAACGCTCGAACCAGGTCGAGGTGTGAGGCGTAGGAGGGGCGGCCCACCTTTCGGAACGCGAGTCGGATCCGCATGGCGGGCCCCTGGTCCACGTCTCGAAACGGACGTCGGTCGACCATCGGGTCATCGTCCTCTTGCTCGATTTCGACGCTTCGACGCGGTTCGAGGGCTTTCATGCTCTGGAGGAACACGATCCGTTCCTCCTTCATCTTCGTGAGGTCGCAGGCGACGCCGCAGTCGTAGCAGACCAGCCGCTTCTTCTCCGCCTCGGCGTCTTTCACGTTGGTGTGATGGACGAAGCTTCCGACGGTCTTTCCGCACGGAGGGCTCAAACGGTTGCGGAGCGCCTTTCGGTACTCACGCGCGAGGAACCCCTGCTCGAGCCCGACGTCGATGTGTGACCAGGGCAACCGCGCGGAGACGGGAATCGTTCCGAGAAACCAGGCCGGGTCGATGCTGCACTCGTCGAGCGCACTGGTCCACGCCTCGAGGTCGAGCTGCTCGTCCCACGAGTCGAATCGCGCCCCCCGACGGAAGGCTCCCTCAATCACGTCGCCCAACCGACGGTCGCCGCGCGCGAGCATGCCCTCGAGCCAGGAACCGTCGGAGTTGTGCATCTTGAGCTGCACGCGCGTCTTGCTCGCTTCGTCGAGAAGAACCGTCTGCTTTCTGCGGATCTCGTCGTGAGAGTCCATCGCACACCATTGAAACGGCGTGTGCGGCTTCGGGACGTGCGTCGACACGCTCACGGTCACACGGCCGCGCTTGTCCTTTCGGACCCGGCGCGACACATCGAATGCGCGAGCCCCGGTGCGAACGATGTCGCGTACATCCTCGTCTTCTTCCGTCGGGAGCCCGATCATGAAGTAGAGCTTCATCTTGCTCCAGCCGCGCGAGAACACGCGCTCGGCGGTCTCCATGAGCTGCGCGTCGGTGACGTTCTTGTTGACCACGTCTCGCATGCGTTGGCTGCCTGCCTCCGGGGCGAATGTCAGTCCGCCGGCCCGCTGGCGCTTCATGTCGTCGAGCACGTCTTCGCTCAGGCCGTACGCACGAAGCGAAGAAACGCTCAGCGAAACCTGGTGAGGCGCCAACGCGTCGATCGATTCGCGCACGAGCGGTGCAATGGCGCTGTAGTCCGCGGTCGAAAGCGAGGTGAGTGAAGCCTCGTCGTAGCCCGCTTCCTCGACGGATCGAACCATTGCGTCGAGGATCGCCTTCGGCTCACGTTCGCGGACTGGTCGGTAGATCATTCCGGCCTGGCAGAAGCGGCATCCCTCGGTGCAGCCGCGCGCGACTTCGATCGATGCTCGGTCGAAGACGGTTTCGCAGCTCGCGATCGGACCGTCGACGGGGAAGGGGTAGTCGTTGAGGTCGGCCACGATGCTGCGCCGAACCGGAAAGGGGGCCTCGGGGTGATCCGGTTCGACCACCCACATCTCGGTGTCGTCCGTCGGCGTCGCATCGTAGAGCGACGGTACGTAGAAGCCGCCGAGCTTCGCGATACGGAGGAGTCGTTCCCGGCGCGAGAGCCCGGCTCGTTTCGACGCGGCCCATTCGCGCATCAGCTCGGGCAGCTTGGCTTCGCCGTCACCGATCAGAAACGCGTCGATGAACGGGGACATCGGCTCGGCGTGCGTAGCGGTGGGTCCCCCCGCGATCACGAGGGGGTGTTCGTCGGTCCGATCCACGCCGCGAAGTGGGATCTGCGCGAGATCGAGGATTTGGAGAATGTTGGAGTACGTCAGCTCGTACTGCAGTGAGAATCCGACGACGTCGAACTCGCCAAGAGGGCGCGCGGTTTCGAGCGAGCAGAGCGGCTGACCGTGTTTGCGAAGCTCGTCCTCCATGTCGGCCCAGACCGCGTAGGCGCGTTCGGCGACGAGGTCGGGCTGCTTGTTGACGAGGTCGTACAGGATCTTGTAGCCGAGGTGGCTCATCCCGATCTCGTAGAGGTCGGGAAACGCCAGGCAGATACGGCTCTGCGCCTCCGCCCAGTCCTTGCGCACCTGTCCCTGTTCGCCGCCTAGATACTGAGCGGGCTTGTGCACGCGGTCGATGAAAGGCGCGTACGGGTGGTCCCGCATCGGCAGGGTTTCAGGCACGACGACTAGTGTGACTGGTTCTGTCAGCGCAGCAATGGGCGAGGCCCGTGGGCGGTAACCGCAAACAGTGACGCGGAAACCGGGTGCGGAGCGCGCCGAACCGCCTCCTCGGCATGGGCTTCGAGCTCGTCGACCGCGGCGCCGTGTCCAAGGAGCAGGACGTCACGATGTGGTGCGGCCGCAACCCAAGGCCCGTCGGCGACCTGCTCGAGTCGGAGTGCGAGATCGGGAAGCACAAGTCGTGAGCCGTCGAGGCCGTCACCCTGACGTACGCGCAGCACTCCGTCCGCGACTCGTTCGACCCGGAGTGAGCGAGACTTTTCAGCAAGGTTCTCGACGGCCTTTCGCTGCGCTCCAGCCGCCCCGAGTGCCCAGCCGGCGACCTCGGAGGCTCGAACGTATCGAGCACGCGAGCCGTATCGGAGTTGCAGCGCGAGGTGGACGTCTGCGCCGACCGCCTGGAGGTGGAGGCTCTGGTCGGTCGGCAGAGAATCGATGAAGGCCTGCGACACGAGCCGTGGGAGCAACCGTGGGGCCGCCTCGTGCCACGGCGTGGTCTCCGGCGCCTCCGCTCCTGGGAGCATGCTGACGATCCGGCGCGCGGCCTCGTGCGTCGCCTCGTCGTCCTCGCCGCGTGCGACCTTTTCGAGCCGACTGAGGTCGACCGAGGCGCCGTTGTCCAAGTCCACCGTCAGCTCGAACTGCGACTGAATGCCTAGGTCGGGGCGCTCACTCTCGAGGGTGTCGGCGAAAGCGCGTACGACACGCGATACCGGACCGTCGTCCGTGGCCTCGAGCTCTGCAAGGGAAAGGTAATCGGCCAAGCGACCTCGCGGGTCCTCGGCATCGAGCGCGTCCTGGATGGCCTCGAAGGGGTCGAACCAGCCAAATCGCCCGAGCTGAACGCGATGGCTTCCGTTCTGGGCGCGGGCTCGACCGCCGAGGTGCTCGATCAACAAAAGACCAAGAATCGCCCCAGCGCCCTCTACAAACAGATCGTCTTCGGTGTCATTCGTGTCTCGATCGACGAAATCTTCGATGCGATCGGCAAGCCAGCGAACGCCTCCCGTCCCAGCACCTGGCATCGGCGGCCGCTCGGAATCCGCGAAAAAACGTGCCGCGGGCACGAGTCGGCCGCCGATGCTTTCCAGGCTATTGAGCCAATCCACCCCCATGGTTGCTTCCCCAAAACGACGCTATCACGGCTCGGGTTGCGTCAACAGAGGTGTGGCAGAATGAATTGTCGGTGAACAGTCGGGGAAAAGAGGTCGCGTTCGACCAGCTCGTCCGCGTTCTCGATCGGGTGCCGCTCGTCTCCAGCGTGCGGAACGATCTGAAGGGGCTTCAGACACTGCTCCTCAACCGTCGTGCCCCTCGCATCGCGGCGCTGGGGATGCCAGGGAGCGGCCGCTCCTCGCTGCTGCGCGCGTTGATCGGACGGCATCCCATCCGCGAGCCGTTTCACGCCGACCACGGCAAGTGGGTGAAGATCGCTCACGAAGCGGTCCGCATGGACTGGCTGGAAATCGACGTCGCCGAGGACGACGCTCGTTCAGAGTGGCAGGCGGCTCTCGCCGAAGCCGTCCCGGACGTCGTGCTCGTGACGCTCGAGCCCAACAACCTCGACCACGCGCGGGACATTCTTGCTCGTGTGAAGAGCTTGGTCCCGGACGTTCCGGACGGAACCGAACCGTTACGCGTCTTCGCGTTGCTCACGCACGCGGACCTGATCGGCAGCGGCCGCGACGACATCGAGGCGGCGCGCGCCAAACTCGAAGCCGAGATCGGTTCCATGGGCATCGTCGCCGATCCCACCCTCGCGGTATCCGCCATCAGCGGCTACGGGCTGGAGGCGCTTTCCGAGACCCTGATCTTGGCGCTGCCGGAGGACACGCGCTTCGAGGCGGCGCGGGCGCTCGTCCGCGCGTCGGAAGCGCGGGTTCGCATAGGCAACGAGATCGTTCAGGGCTGCACGGCGGTATCCGTGACGGTGGGTCTCACTCCGATTCCGTTCTCCGACATGATGGTGCTCGGCCCGCTGCAGGCGATGATGGTGAGCGCGCTCGCTCACCTGAGCGGTCGAAACTGGGGCAAGAAGACCATCGCGGAATGGGCCGGGAGTCTCGGCGTCGTCGGAGGGCTCGGCCTCGGGCTGCGCTACTCCGCGCAGGCGATGGCGAAGCTCGTGCCGGGCGCAGGGACGGTGGTCTCCGCAGGCGTGGCGGCCGCCGGAACGACGGCGATGGGCCAGAGCGCGATCAAGTATTTCTTGAGAGGCTGAGCCCGCCCGGAAGCGTGTCCGTCCACACGGGCTTGTCGTCGTAGAGCGAGGCGAAGTGCGTGGCGAGCGGCGTCGTGACGTCGTCGACGGTTACCGCGCGATCCAGCTCGTTCGAAAGCGACGTAACGGCCTTGTCCTCGATGCCGCAGGGGACGATGAGTTGGAAGTCGTTCAGGTTGCTGTTGGCGTTCAGCGCGAGCCCGTGCATCGTGACCCATCGGCTGATGCGCACGCCGACCGCCCCCACCTTGCGCTCGCCCACCCAGGTGCCGTTCAATCCTCGAATGCGCGTCGCGTCGATGCCGAAGTCGCCACACGTGCGAATCATGGCCTCCTCGAGCGTCCAGACGTACTTGCGGACGTCTTTGCGGTCCGGCCTGAGGTCGATGATCGGGTAGGCGACGAGCTGGCCTGGACCGTGATAGGTCACATCGCCGCCGCGGCCGACCTCGTGGACCGAGATGCCTCGAGCCGCGAGCATCTCCTTCGAAGCGAGGATGTGCTCGTTCTTCGCTGACCGACCGAGCGTAAGAACCGGCGGGTGCTCGAGGAGAAGCACCACGTCTTCAACCGCGCCCTCGATGCGTTTCGCCTGCAGCGTTCGTTGGAGTTCGTGGGCCTTGTCGTAGTCGACGGTCCCGAGACGGCAGAAGAGCAACGTTGCCTCAGCGTCGATTCATGATGTGGACCGCTTCGCCGAGCGCGCTCTTGAACGCTTCCATCACGCCTTCGCCGAGAGTCGGGTGCGGATGAACCGTGAGAGCGACATCCTCGGCAAACGCATCCATCTCGAGCGCAAGTGCAGACTCGCTGATCAGGTCGCTCGCTTCGGGGCCGACGATCGCGACGCCGAGAAGCTTGTGGTCGTCCTCGTCGATGATCACTTTGATGAAGCCATCGGTCTCGCTCACCGCCATCGCTCGTCCCGACGCGGCGAATGGGAACTTACCGATCTTGACCTTCTTGCCCTGCGCCTTGGCCTGGTTTTCCGTCAGGCCAACCGTCGCGATCTCGGGGTCGGTGAAGATCGCTGCGGGCATGCCACGGTAGTCCGCCGCTGCTTTGTGGCCGGCGATGACTTCGGCGGCGATTTCGCCTTCCTTCGAGGCCTTGTGGGCGAGGTAGGGCGGGCCGGCGACGTCTCCGATGGCGAAGATGGTCGGCACGTTGGTGCGCATCTGTTCGTCGATGATGATGTGGCCGCGTTCGTCGAGCTTCACCCCGACCTTTTCGAGGCCAATCCCCGCGGAGTTGGGTTTGAAGCCCACGGCGACCAACACTTTCTCCGCCTCGATGACTTGCTGTTGGCCCTCGGTATCGATGGTCACCTTCGCTTTGCCGCCGCTCTTGGAGAGGCTCACCGCCTTGCTCTTGAGGTGCACGTCGGCGCCGCCCGCCTTGAGATGCTTCTGGACGACTTTGACGAGGTCCATGTCGGTTCCTGGCAGGAGTTGATCCATCAGCTCGACGACGGTGAGCTTCGTGCCGAGCTTTTGGTACACCATGCCGAGCTCGAGACCGATGACGCCGCCGCCGATGATCAGCATGCTCTCCGGCGCGCTTTGGAGGCTCACCGCTTCGCGGGCCGTGATGACGGTCTCTCCGTCCGGCTCGAACCCGGGGATGGTGATCATCTGCGTGCCGGTCGCGACGATGATGCCCTTGGTGGCCGTGTAGGTCTCGGTCTTGCCTTCGGTGGTGACGACGTCGACGGTCGTTGGGCTGGTGACCGTCGCGGTGCCCATCACGATGTCGCCCTTGTTGCCTTTCACTAGGCTGGTCACGCCGCTCGTCAGTTTGTGGACGATGCCTTCCTTCCACTCCTGCATCTTGGCAACGTCGACCTCGAGGTCTTTGACGGTGATGCCCATGTGCTGAGCGTTCTTCACCTTGTTCGCGAGGTTGGCCGCGGCGATGAGCGCCTTCGATGGAATGCATCCCCAGTTGAGACACACGCCGCCCATGGCTTCCTGTTCGACACACAGCGTCTTGACGCCGAGCTGCCCCAGTCGAATGGCCGCGACGTAACCGCCAGGCCCCCCACCAATCACGATCGCTTCGTATTCATTCGCCATCGCGCGGGAGTCTGAAACACCCCCACCCCCCCGTCCACCACCCGGGGACACGCGGCCCCCCCAAAACCCATGTCTTTCCGGTCACCTGCAGACCAACCCGCGCACTTTGCCGCGATGACACCCCGAAAAGGGGCGCTATCCTCCACCCATGCGCTACCTCCACACGATGATCCGCGTGAGCGACTTGGACGCATCGCTCGACTTCTACTGCAACAAGCTCGGGCTCGTCGAACACCGTCGTCGCGACAGCGACGTGGGCCGGTACACGCTCGTGTTTTTGTGTGCACCGGAGGATCGGGGCCGAGCGGAGAGCGAAGCATCGCCGCTGATCGAGATTACGTACAACTGGGATCCAGAAGAGTACACGGGCGGTCGCAACTTCGGGCACCTCGCGTTCGAGACGCGGGACATCTACACGCTGTGCCAGGACCTCATGGACGGGGGAGTGACGATCCATCGGCCGCCGCGCGATGGGCGGATGGCGTTCATCCGTTCGCCGGATGGGATCTCGATCGAGCTGCTGCAAAAGGGCGAGGCGAAACAGCCGAAGGAGCCGTGGGCCTCGATGAAGAACACCGGGGCCTGGTAAGTCATCGGGGCGCCGCGCTGTCCCTGGCTTCCAGGCGAAGCTGACGCGGGGACTTGTCGAACCAGCGTCGGCAGCTTCGGCTGAGTGCAGACTGTTCGGTGTAATCGAGCAGCGCTGCGATTTGGGACATCGGAAGTCGGTCGTCGGCGAGGTAGCCGCGCGCTAGCTCAGACCGCGCTTCGTCTTTGAGGAGCTCGAACGTCTTGCCTTCCGCGCGGAGCTGACGTTGAAGCGTGCGAGGGTGCATCGCGAAGGCGGAGGCCACATCGGCGCATGAGGTCGAACCGGTGCCGAGCGACCGCTGGACGACGAGCTTCACGCGAATCGAAAGGGGGGTTCCCGGGTCTTCGTGGTGGGCGGCGAGATAGTCCTCGGCGAGCTCGCGCAGCTCGTGGCTTGCGTCGTGAATGGGCTCGGAGAGAAACGACGCGTCGAGCTCGACGGCGGCATCTTCGCAGTTGAACGTTACGGGCGCTTGAAAGTACCGTTCGTAGGCGGAGAGCTCGGCGGCACGGGCGTGGGCGAATCGGATGCCGCGGAGCGCCTGGGGAGATGCGGCGAGGAGGCTAATCGTTCGTGCCGCAAGCCCGACGCTTAGCTCGGTCACCTGGACGGCGCGGCCGATTCGATCGAGGAGGATACGGAAGACGAGGTGCACCCGATCGGACCGCTCGGCAACGTGCGGTGTGAAGGAGATCGCGGGGCTATGGACGAACATGTAGCGCGACGCGGTCTGCATCGCTTCGCCGAGGTTGTCGCAGTTGCGCACGGCGACGCCGAGTGGTCCGAGGATGCCGATGTCTTGTCGTGTGGATAGGCGGAGTCCGAAGTCCGGGCAGTCGAGCTCGCGCGCCGTGTTCTCGAGCAAGCCGATGAGGGACGCATACGAGACGAACGCCTGCGGGTCGTCGAGGAGCGTCGGGCCGATGCGAAAGCGTTCGAGAAGGGCGGCGGGCTCGCCTCCAAGCTCGGTGACCAACTCTCGGTATCCACTTAGGCCGGAGGCCCGAACCATCGTCATCCCGCGCTCCCTCTGTCGCGAAAAGATAAAAAAATGTCGGGCTGAGTCAAGTCAGGGAGCGCCGATGGTGCCATCATCCGACCTATGACCCAGACCACGCTCATCAAGAACGGCCTCTACTTCGATGGGAAGGGCTCGCCAGGCGCCCGGAAGAACCTGCTCGTGCGCGACGGGCGAGTCGCTGAAGTCTCCGACGCGGAGATACCGGTTCCCGCGGATGCGAAGGTGATCGACGCGGATGGCAAGTGGGTGATGCCGGGATTCATCGACATTCACACGCACTACGACGCAGAGATCGAAGCGATTCCGTCGCTCCACGAATCGCTTCGGCATGGCTTTACGACGGTGTTCATGGGGAGCTGCTCGCTCAGCACGGCCGTCGGCGATGCGACCGACATCGCGGACATGTTCACGCGCGTCGAGGGTATTCCGTATGAGCATCTTTTGCCGCTCATGAAGGAGACGAAGACTTGGGAGACGCATGCGGAATACGCCGAGCATCTCGAAAGTCTTCCGTTGGGGCCGAACGTGTCGTCGTTCGTTGGCTACTCTGCAGTGCGCTCGAAGGTCATGGGGCTCGAACGCGCGCTCGATGCGAAGGTGAAGCCCACCGAAGAAGAGCTTCAGGAGATGGAGCGCTTGATCGAGGAAGGGTACGAAGCCGGATATCTCGGGCTTTCCCTCAACGGGCTCTACTGGGACAAGATGGGCGGCGATCGGTTTCGGAGTAAGTGCCTCCCGTCGACGTATGCGTCGTGGAAGGAGCTTCGCCGAATGGTTCGAGGCGTGCGGAAGCGCGGGCTCAACCTTCAGGCAATTCCGAACATTTCGACGAAGTACCAGATCTTCATCTACATGATGTTCAGCGCGGGCTTCTTCATGAGGGACGCGCTCAAGACCAGCATCGTCTCCATCATGGACATTCGCTCGAATCGCCTGATTTGGCGGGCGTTGAGCGCACTCGGCTGGGCGGTAAACAACGTCTTTCGAGGCAAGTTCCGCTACCAGTGCCTGCCGGTGATGTTCGACCTGTGGGCCGACGGGTTCGAAAACGTCGTCTTCGAGGAGTTTGGGGCGGGCGCGATGGGTCTGCACCTCGAGACGATGGCGGAGCGCCGAAAGCTGTTCAGGGATTCGAAGTATCGTCGCAAGTTCAACCGCCAGTGGAACAACCCGCTGATTCCGAAGGTGTTCCACCGCAACTTCGCCATGGCGACGGTCGAACAGTGCCCCGACGAAACCCTGGTCGGAAAGACGTTCCGCGAGATTGCGGAGATTCAGGGCAAGTCGGAGGTCGACGCTTTTCTCGACCTGTTGATCGACTACGGCAACGATCTCCGTTGGCACACGATCATGGGGAACGACAGGCCCAAGCCGCTCGCCACGCTCATCAGCAGCGATACCAGCCTCCTCGGATTTAGTGACGCCGGTGCGCACCTGCGAAACATGGCGTACTACAACTTCCCGCTTCGTATGTTGAAGTTCGTGAAGGACGCGGCCGATCAGGGCCAGCCCGTCATGCCGCTCGAGAAGGCGATCCACAAGCTCACCGGCGAAATTGGCGAGTGGTTTCAAGTGGACGCGGGCACGCTCGAGCCGGGCAGCCGGGCAGACGTCGTCGTCGTCGACCCCGAGCATCTCGACCAGCGCGTCGAGGAAATGCACGAGGCACCGATTCCGGAGCTCGGCGACTACGTCCGCCTCGTCCGCCGAAACCCCGACGCCGTCCCAGCGGTGCTGGTCAACGGAGTTCTCGTCGCCGAACAGGGCGAGGTCCTTCCCGAAATCGGCAAAACCAGGGGCGCGGGCCAGTTCCTCCGAGCCACCTCGAGCAACGCCCCAACAGCACTCGAGCCCGCCGCACCCCCCCTCCTAGAAGCCGCAGAATAGGGACACGCAGGGCCCCGAAAACCAACGCGATTTCGGCACCTTACAAACCAACCCGCGCGGTTCGCCGGCAGCGGAATGACTCAGCCGGGGCGAAACGCGCGGGTTGGTTTGTAAGTGGTTGGGATTGTTCGGGGTTTGGGGGCCCCGCGTGTCCCTAATTGATTGATTCGAAGAGGCCGGCGGCGCCCATGCCTCCGCCGATGCACATCGTGACGACGGCGTACTTGCCGCCTCGGCGCTTGAGCTCGTTTAGGGCCGTTGCCGTGAGCTTGGCGCCGGTGCAGCCAAGCGGATGACCAAGCGCGATGGCGCCGCCGTTGACGTTCAGCTTCTCGTTCGGGATGCCGAGCTCCTTCTGCACGTAGACGGCCTGGCTCGCGAACGCTTCGTTCACCTCGAAGACGTCGATGTCGTCGATGCTGAGGTCGTTCTTTCGGAGGAGCTTTTGCACCGCGGGGAGGGGACCGATGCCCATGATCGACGGGTCGACGCCAATCGTGACGAACGACTTGAAGAACGCCATCGGCTCGATGCCAAGCTTGTCGGCCCGGTCTTTCGTCATGACGATGGCGGCGGCCGCGCCGTCCGAGAGCGGTGACGAGTTGCCGGCCGTCACGCTGCCCTTGGCGTTGAACACCGGGCGAAGCTTCGCGAGACCCTCGACGGTGGTACCAGGTCGCGGCATCTCGTCGACTTTGAACTCGAACATCGTGCGCTCGCCGTGCTCGTCGAACTTCACCCCGTGCACCGGAACGATTTCGTTCTCAAACGCGCCGCGCTCGATGGCCGCAAGAGCCTTTTCGTGGCTCCATGCTGCGAACTCGTCCTGCTCGGTCCGGCTGATGTTGAACCGCTGTGCAACGTTCTCCGCGGTGATGCCCATGGGCGTGTAGGTCTCGGGGTACTGCTCCATGACCTCGGGCGACATGCTCGGCTTGTTGCCGGTCATCGGCACCATGGTCATCGACTCCATTCCGCCCGCGACGACGACGTCGTCGAAACCCGCCTTCACCGAGCCCGCGGCAAGCGCAATCGATTGGAGCCCGCTCGAACAGAACCGGTTGATGGTCATGCCGGAGCTTTCCTCGGGAAGCCCGCCAAGTCGGCCCACCATGCGTGCGGCGTTCATGCCCTGCTCGCCTTCGGGGAACGCACACCCAAGCACCAGGTCCTCGACCGTATCGGGATCCACCTTCGGGTTCCGGGCCATCAGCCCGCGGATGACCTCACCCGCAAGCTCATCCGGACGACGATTGGCCAGGGACCCCTTCTTTGCGCGACCGACCGCGCTTCGAACCGCATCTACCACGACGATGTCACTCATGTGTCTACTCCTGATTCCTAGCTAGGGCGCGGCCTAGTTCCGCAAAGGCTTGTTGGTGGTGAGCATGTGCTGCATGCGTTCCTGGCTCTTCGGCTCTCCGCAGAGGCTGATGAACGCCTCCCGCTCGAGCTCGAGCATCTGCTCTTCGGTGACCTCGTGCGCGTGACCCGACGGCCCGCCGCACAGGACGTTCGCAACCTTCCGCGCGATGAGCGCATCGTGTTCGCTTGCAAAGCCTCCCGCGACCAGCGTGTCGATCGTCACGCCGAGCGTCGCGATGCCGCTCTCGCCGGGAAGCCGGTACGAACGCCGAGGCGGCGGGTGATACCCGGCCTCGGCCATGCCAATCGCGCGGCCCTTCGCCTCGGTGAGCAGTCGCGCCTTGTCGAACGAAATGCTGTCGGTCTTTCGGAAGTAACCGAACTCGCGAGCCTCGCCCGCGCCGGTCGCGACGCGCGCCATCGCGATGTTCTCGAACGTACGAGCCACGAAGGGCAGGGTGTCGACGTCCGTGCCGTCAGGAATCCCTTCGAGCGCACGCCAGAGCATGTTCATGTTGCCCGCGCCGCCCGGCAGGAGCCCGACGCCGACCTCGACGAGGCCCACGTACGTCTCCGAAGCCGCTTGGACCGCGTCGGCGCCCATGCAGACCTCGAATCCACCGCCCACCGTCATCCCGAACGGTGCCGCAACCACCGGCACCGTCGAGTACTTCGTGCGTTGAAGCGCGCCCTGAAGCCCACTCACGGTTTCCCGAAGCTGGTCCCATGCCTTCTGCTGCGCGGCCATCACGACCGCGAACAAGTTGGCTCCGACGCAGAAGTGCGGACCCTCGTTGTAAATCACCATGCCGCGGAAGTCGGTTTCCGCGATGTCGGTCGCCTTGCTGATTCCCTCGACGACGGTGTCGTCGATGCTGTTGGCCTTCGTCGTGAATGTGAGCCCGAGGATGCCGTCGCCGAGGTCCCACGCCTGGGTTCCACGGTTTTCGTACACGGCCGAATCGCCCCGACGCATGATCGTGAGCGACGCGTTGCGGGGATCGATGTCGCGCGCCTCGTACTCGCCGGTCACGAGACTGAAGACGCGACCGTCGTCGGTGTAGAAGCTCTCCGCGCCCGACGCCGCCATCTTGTCGATCGACTCGGGCACCGAAACGCCGTCGGCCTTCATGCGGTCGTACGCCGCCTTGAACCCGATCGCGTCCCAGGTCTCGAACGGGCCGAGATCCCAGTTGTAGCCCCACTTCATCGCGTCATCGACGGCTTCGACGCTGTCGGTGATCTCGGGAATCTTGAAGGCCGAGTAGGCGAGAGTGCGGGAAAGCACTTTCCACGCGAACGTCCCCGCGGGTCCGTCGTTCTCCACGAGCGCCTTCACGCGCTGCGCTGGGGAGCCCTTGAGGCTCTTGCAAAACTTCTTGATGTCGTCGTCGCCCGCTTTTGGTCGATACCCGAGCGTCACGGGATCGAACGTTTGGATTCCCTCTTTGGTCTTCTTGTAGAAGCCGCCGCGGGTCTTGTTCCCGAGGATTCCTTCCTCGACCATCTTCGCGAGGAAGTGGGGCGGCTTGAAGACGTCGCGCTCCGGGTCGTCGACGAGCGCTTCGTAGCAGTTGTCCGACACGTGCTTGAAGGTGTCGAGCCCGACCATGTCAGCCGTTCGGAAGCTCGCGCTCTTCGGGTGGCCCATCGGCGGCCCCGTAATCGCGTCGACGTCTTCCGGCGTGAGCTCCGCGTCGAGCATCTCGTTCATGGTGAACGACATCGAGTAGCAGCCGATGCGGTTCCCGACGAAGTTCGGTGTGTCTTTGCCGATGACGATGCCCTTGCCGAGCTGATCCTCGCCGAAGACCTTCATGCGCTCCATCACCGCCGGGTCGGTCTCTTCGCCCGACACGAGCTCGAGAAGCTTCATGTACCGGACGGGGTTGAAGAAGTGCATCACCAGGAAGTTCTTCCGGAACGCGTCGCCACGCCCCTCGAGCATGTCCGCAATGCGCAGCCCCGAGGTGTTCGACGCCACGACCGTCCCCTCATCGAGCGTGTTCTCGAGCTTCTCGAAGAGGCTCCGCTTGATGTCGACGTTCTCGATGATCGCCTCGATGACGAGGTCGCACCCCTTGAGGAGATCGATGTCGTCTTCCAGGTTCCCGGTCGTCACCCGCTTTGCGTAGTTCTTGTGAAAGAACGCGGCGGGCTTCGCCTTGAGCGCGCCCTTGAGCCCCCCCTCTGCGAACCGGTTGCGGTTGGCTGGAATCTTCTTTTCGTCTTCGCTGAGCCCTGGGGGCACGATGTCGAGCATCACGACGTCGACACCGGCGTTCGCGAAGTGCGCCATGATGCCGCTGCCCATGACGCCCGCTCCGATGACACCTGCTCGCCGTACTGGTTTCGTCATACTTCTCTCCTCGAGTTCGGGCGGGGGAACCTTCCGCAAGACGCGCGATAGCGCAAGCCGTTACGTCACACGCCCGGAGAATCGGCCGTTTGTAAGGAGTTGCCTACAGCGCCGCGACCAATTCGTCGTGAATCAGCCCGTTACTAGCCACCGCGCCGCCCCCGTAAATCGTATCTTCGCCCTTGAGCGAGCTGAAGGTGCCGCCAGCCTCTCGAATCAGCACCGCTGGCGCGCACACGTCGTAGGGTTGTACCCCGGGGTCGACCATCGCGTCCGAGCGTCCGAGCAGCACCTGCCGATAGCCGTCGAAATCCGGACAGCCGCGCGCGATGTCGCAGGCGTCGGCGAGCCGGAGGAGGGACTCGCCCATCCTCATCATCGTGAACTGCTGCAAGCCGCCGTGGGTCACTGTCGCGTCGCCGAGCGGTGCGACCTTCGATACGCGGACCGGCCGGCCGTTGTGTGTGGCGCCTCGTCCCTGCACGGCCACGAAAAAATCGCGCGCCGCCGGCATGTACGCGATGCCGACGACCGGTACGCCCTCCGCCTCGAGGCCGAGCAACACAGACCACGTGGGAAATCCACGAACGAAGGCGCGCGTCCCGTCGATGGGATCAACGATGAAACGAAGCCCGGACGCGTCGCCGTGCGTCCCCGTCTCTTCGCCGAGGAAGCCCGCGGTCGGGTGCGCTTCGAGCACGTACGCGCGTATGATTTCCTCAGCTTCGCGATCCGCAATCGTGACCGGGCTTCGGTCCGGTTTCTTCTCCGGCACGACACCTTGCTGGAAATGTTTCAGGGCTGTATTCCCCGCGCGCAGAACGATCGCCTCGAGCGCCTGCAAGCCGTCGGTTCCTCCGATGCGCTCGATGTCGAAGTTGTTCGTCATGTGTGCAGCATGACCCGACTCGGCGGCCGCGTGAAGGCGTGATGTGACCTGCACGATCGAGCGTTTCCGATTGACGGGCCGGTGTTCTGTCTACACGATGACGCCATGGTGGAACGGGGGTCGATCGTGCCTTTCGCCGGGTGGCGTCGGACACGGCTGCTGGGAGAATCTCCCCTGCGGCAGGCGGTGCGATCCATCGGCGACCGAGTCGTGCGCATTGCCGAGGAGGTCGTCGGGCAGGACCTCGACGCACGCATCGCGGGGATCAAAACTCACCCAAACGAGGTCGGCCACGATCCGTTCGGGTTCGACCCCGAAACCAGCCGCTACGCGCTCGCCGTCGCAGCGCTGCTCCACCGGCGCTACTTCCGCACGCAGGTGTATGGCATCGAGCGCGTCCCAGCGGGTCGCGTGATCATCGTTGCCAACCACTCGGGTCAGCTCCCCTTCGATGCGGTGATGATCGCCAGCGCTCTGATGCTCGATGCGGATCCCCCGAGGTTTCCGCGAAGCATGGTCGAGACCTGGACCGCCGAACTTCCCTTCATTTCGACGCTCTATCCGAGGCTCGGCCAGGTCGTTGGATCGCCGGAGAACGCCCGGCGTCTGCTTCATCAGGAAGAGTGTCTCATCGTCTTCCCAGAAGGCGCCCGCGGGATCAGCAAGACCTTCGAACAGCGCTACCAGCTCACCGACTTCGGTCTGGGGTTTTTGCGGCTGGCCCTCGAAACCAACACGCCGATCTTGCCCGTCGCGGTCATTGGCGGCGAGGAGCAGTACCCCTCGATCGGCGATTTCAAGCCGCTGGCCCGTCTCCTTCGCATGCCGGCGTTTCCGGTCATGCCCCAGATCTTTTTCGGCATGGTCGCGCCGCTCCCGACCAAGTACCGCCTTTACTTCGGAGAGCCGCTTCACTTCGACGGCGACCCGGACGACGACGACGCTCTGATGGAAAAGAAAGTGTGGCTCGTGAAGAGCACGATACAAAGCATGGTGAACCGCGGACTTCGTGAACGGAAGGGGGTGTTCCTGTGAGCTACCCCAAGCCGACCGCGCGCCGAGGCCGACAGCCGCGATCCGACCGACCGTCCGCCCGGGTTCCCGTCGCGCAGGGTGTGTTCGGGCCTTCGACCGCGCCTCCCGCCCCGAAGCCTTCCGACGACGTCGACGCCGAAGTTGCAGTTCCCGTCGAGTCCCCGCCTGCCGAAGTCACGACCGACGCGAGCAGCGTGGGCAGGGTGGTTACCCGCTCCGAGCCCGGGAGCGGAACCCGTCCGATGCCCCAGCCGGAGGGCGCGGTCCTGGTGACGGGGATCTGTGGGCGTCTCGGAAAACTTCTCACGCGCCAGCTTCACCGGACCGACCAGGTCGTCGGCGTCGACCGCCGGCCGTTTTCCGACCGACCGAAGGACGTCGCGCACCATCAGGTCGACATGCGTCGGAAGAAGATGAAGGACATCTTCCGGACTCAGAACATTCGGGCGGTCGTCCATCTCGGCGTGCTCCACGATCCTCGGCGAAGCGAGCGCGAACGCCACTCTTGGAACATCGTCGCCTTTCAGAAGCTGCTCGACTACATGTCGACGTACGAGGTCCCCAAGCTCGTCGTGCTGTCGGGCGCAAACGTCTACGGACCTCAGTCCAGCAACCCGCAGTTCCTCACCGAGGACGCCCCGTTGCTCGGCGCGCAGCACTTCGGCGGCATGCGAGATCTGGTCGAGCTCGACATGCTCGCCCAAAGCTTCTTCTGGAAGCACCCGAACACCGAGACGGTCGTCCTTCGGCCGTGTCACATCGTGGGGCGCGTCCACAACGCAGCCAGCAACTACCTTCGGCTCGATAGACCGTTCATGGTCATGGGCTTCGACCCGATGATGCAGGTGGTCCACGAAAAGGACGTGGTCCGAGCGATTCAGCTCGCGCTGAAGCCTGGCGTCCGCGGCATCTTCAACATTCGTGGCCCCGGCGAGATGCCCCTCTCGCATCTGGTTCGTCAGGCGGGCGGACGCCCCCGCGTCGTGCCTGCTCCGCTCGCGCGCGTGGCGCTCGACCAGCTGTGGAAGCTCCGTTTGAGCACGTTTCCCTCGCAGGAGCTCGACCACCTCCGCTATGTCTGCATGGTCGACGACACACGGGCCCGTACCGAGTTGGGGTACGAGCCCGTGCATTCCGTGGCTCAGGGCCTCCGCGACGTTCGACGTCTACGCTACCGCCTGAGCTAGCGGCACTGGCCGTCGACGCAGCTCTCTCCCTCGAGGCAGTCGCTTTGCGTACGGCAGTCGCTTTCGACCTCGCTCGACGCGTAGCAGAGGTTGTCGGGTCCGCAGACCGGAAGCTGACCATCGAACGACGCACAGATGTCGTCGGGGGCGGGAGCCGTGAAGTCGCATTCGGTTCGGCAGACCCCATCGACACAGAGGCTACCGGTGCAGTCGTCGTCCGTCCGACAGATGGGAACGGGCGCGTTCGGGTCCGGAAGCGTCCGGGGCCTGCAGAAACCCTCGTCGTCACAGACTTCGGTTGCCTCGTTGCAGCCTTCCTCGCAGCGCCGGAGACAGACGCTCTCTACGCAATTGGTCGCGAGGTCGGGGCACTCGCTGCTGTCGATGCACTCGCCGAGCACGGGTTGGCAAAGGTTGTCCTCGCATCGCGTTCCACTCGGACAATCCGTGTCAGGCCCGCAGAGAAGCTGGCAGCGATTGTTTGCGCAGGTGAATCCGGCCGCACACTGGAAGTCGTACTGACACGTTTCGGCGACCGGCGTGCATGCGTTGTCTACGCAAAGGTTGCCCGGGTTGCAGTCCCCGTCGGCGAGGCAGGTGCCGATTCGCTCCGGGCGGCACGTATCGCGGAAGTCGCACTCGAACCCGTTGCTGCAGTCGCGGTCGGCGACGCACGCCGAAATCGGCGAGATGTAGCAGCCCTGATCCGATGGGTCGCAGTAGCTCCCGACCGGACAGTCGCCGTCCGTGAGGCACACCCCGAAATCGAACGCGACGCATTCGTTCGTGTCGATGTCGCAGAAACTGTCGAGAGGGCAGTCGAAGTCGGTGAAGCAGGACACCTCGACTACGCGGTTGACGGGATCTTCGGACCCGTAGATGGGGCATCCGGCGAGGAGGAGCCCGATGGGCAGGAGCACAGCGATGCGTAGATTGGCCATGCGGTTCCGACGAGGGTTCGCACGGCTCTATTCACCCTGGTTTTCACCCCATGAAAGTCTCTTCGAGCGCCCGATTTCGCCGGAGCGCCTCGTAGAGGACGATCGCGACCGCGTTGCTCAGATTCAGGCTCCGAACCGCTCCGAGCGTCGGAATCGCCCAGACGTGTTCGCGGCCCTCGAGGAGCTCTGGCGCCAGTCCGACCGACTCCTTGCCGAAGACCAGGGCGTCACCCGGCGACAGAGGCGCGGCGAGATAGGAGTGCTCCGCCCCGGCAGAAAAGAAATGAATACGACCGTTTGGATGCGTTTTCTCGAAACCCTCGAACGAGTCGTGGCGACGAATGTCGACGAGGTCCCAGTAGTCGAGCCCCGCGCGACGCACGGCGTGCTCGTCGATCGAGAAGCCAAGCCGCCCCACGAGGTGGAGCGGGCTCCGGGTCGCCCCGCAGGTCCGAGCGATCGCCCCCGTGTTCGGCGGAATCTCGGGCTCCACCAAAACCACGTGGAAAGGGTCGGCCATCGGGCGCGCGCGCAGTTTCGGGCCTTGGGGCATGCCGGTTCTTACGATAGAGGGTAGCTCCGTGGCAAAGAGGGCTTGGTTTTGGGTGCTGATCGCGGTCGTGGCGGCGTGGGCGGTGTGGTCGTTTCGGAGCGCGGAACCGTCGCTCGCGCTCTCGAAGTACGAGTCCGTGGTGGCCCTGAGTCCCGCCCCCGCTGGACTCGACTGGGCCGTTGCCGACTCGGTTCCCTCGATCGCCGAGGCTGCTGACGGTACGGACCCGGAGCGGCTGCGCGCGGAGATGCAGCAAGCGGGTATCGAGGGGCTCTGGGTCCAGGCTTCGCCGGGGCCGACGCCTGACGCGGACCAGCCGCTCCGCGAACGCTTTACGAGCGGCGGAATCGTTCGTGGGTTCCGAGGCGAGGTGCTGACCAGGGACGGGCTCCTGTACCTGGTGGACGAGACGGAGTGGCCTGTGCCGATGACCGACCGCGTGTTGGCGCGGGTCGCGAGGGGCATTCTCGAGGGTAGCGACCCGCCCCCGCTCGATGCGTTTCCAAAGGAGCTGCTCGAGCCTCAGCCGGTCGAGGTGCTCGTCGTGTTGGTCAGCGGCCGCGGGCCGAGGCTCTGGCGTTCGGCGAAGGCGACGTCGATTGCGGACGGCCTCGTGACGGCCGCCGTTGCCGCGCGCAAGCGATGGGAGGAGCGAACCGAAACGATGGGCGGGCCGCTTGCGGAGAGCCTCGATCAGCTCGACGTGCACGTGGCGCTCCTTTTCGACGACGGAACGTTCGACTCGAGTGCCGTCTCGTTGATCGACTCACTGGTAAAGCCGGGGCACGGCGTCGCGTACGAGCAGCCCGCCAGGTGGCGCTACCTACTTCCGCGGGCCACTCAAAACGCCGCCACGCCGAGCGACGCGTACAGGCGTCTGTTTCGCGACAACGGACTCCCCGAAGAATCGTTCGACCGACGCGACCTCCGACTTTACCGGATGCGGATGCAGACCGTGTCGGTCGATCAGGGTTCCGCCGGCTCGAGGTGAGCGGGAGCCCCCTCGGGTTCCGCCTGCAACTCTTCGTCGAGCTCGGCCTCGAACTTCTCGAGCGGCGGGTCGGGGGCGGCCGGCAACAGCACCACGAACGTCGTTCCGAAGCCTTCGCGACTTCGTACGTCGATTCGCCCTCCGGCTTCGGACACGATGCGCTGCGAAATCGCGAGCCCGAGCCCGGTGCCCTGCTGCTTGGTGGTGACGAAAGGGACGAAGAGGTTCGGAAGCAAACCGGACGGGATGCCAGGACCGGTGTCACGAACGCTGATTTGGACCCAACGCCGAGGCTCGCCGCCTGGCCGGAAGCCGTCCTGGGCTCTGGTTTCGACGTAGATCTCGCCCCCGTCGGTCATCGCCTGCACGGCGTTCTGCACCAGATTGATCAACACCTGGCGAAGGTGCTCGATGTCGATGCGGACCTTCGGAAGTTCGGGGTCCATCGTGACCTGGAGGGAGACGTTCGACGCGTCGCACTCGGGGCGTAGGAACTGAAGCGTCAGCTGCACCGCGGAGTTCACGTAGATCGGTTCCGGATCGGTGTGTCCCGGTCGCGCGTAGTCGAGGAAGGAACCGACGACGCGGTTCAAGCGGTCGACCTCGTCGACGATGATGTCGAGAAACTCGCCGCCGCCGTCCGGCTGAGCGCCGGTTTCGGAGAGGTACTGCGCGCTTGCTTTGATGGCGCCGAGCGGGTTTCGAATCTCGTGCGCGAGACCGGCGGCCATCTCACCGAGCGCCGCGAGCCGGTCCTTCTCCTTCATTTGCTGGTAGAGCTGTGAGTTTTCGACCGCGATGGCGACCTGCGTCGCAAGCCCGACGAGAAGCTGTACCTCTTCGCGCGAAAACGCGTCGCGTACCCGGTCATCTCGGACGGTGATGAAGCCGTAGAGGTGGTTCGATTCGCCTCGGAGGCCGACACAGACGGACGACTGAATCGCACGCATGGTGACGGCGATATCGTGAGCGGTTTCGGCTTCACGGTCGTGACCGAGAAGGCGCTGCTCTTCGAGCTCGCGTTCGACGTTTTCAATGACGGCGCTTCCCGTCTGCGAGATTCGGTCGAGGAGGGGTCGGGCGGGCGCCATCTCGATTCGCTCGGCGCCCTTCGGTCCGAAGTGGCCCCTCAGCACGAAATAGCGCGCGTCGGGGGAGAGCAGGTAGAGCGCGCCCTGTGTGAAGCGTGGGGAGTCGCCGAGTCCGTCCATCAGAGCGTCGGCAAGCTCGTCGATGTCGAGAATGTGGGCGGACGAGCGGCGAAGCGCTTGGATGGTCTGCTCGAGCTCGAACCTTTCGTGGAAGAACACCTGCGAAATCCACGCCTGAACCTGTGTTCGAATCGGGTCGAACAGGATGAGCACGACGAAGGCGGATACGACGACGTGCAGGAAGAGCTGTTCGCCCGACACGAGCCGCATGATCCAGAGCAGAAACGCGAGGAGGAACGCCAGCACCGTCAGCACACCGAGGCGTCCCGAGAGCTCGTAGAGGTCGATCAGGCGGTAGCTCGTGATCGATTGGGAGAGCGCGTAGAGGAACACGAGAACGAGGATCGTTCCCACAGGGGGGATGTCGACGCCGGCATACGGAAGGTACTCGATCAGCGTGAAGAGCCCGCCGAAGCCGCCGACGAGCGCGATGTAGCGGAGTCGAGCGCCCTCGATGCGGGAATCGGTTTCGTAGCCCCGCCGATAGAGGTAGCCGAGCGCAAGTGACAAGAAGACCGTGACGTAGAGGAGCAAGCCTCCGATGACGACAGCATGTCCGTAGTAGGGGGTGAGCATCGCGCCGAGCAGGACCACGGCGCCGATGGTGGACGCGCGGCGAACGACGCGTGTCCGCTCGGTCTCGTGCGGCACCAGAACGCTGAAGAAGCGGACGGCCGAGAGCGGCAGGAGCACGCCGCAAATGAGGTAGAAACGCTCCCAAAACGGTACCGGGCCGACGACGCCCAGCATGAACGCGCTCACGTACCAGAGACCGGTGTTGGTGGCGAGAATCCCAAACAGCCAGCGATCGCGCTGGCGATGGGTACGAAGCAAGACGCTTGCCGCCAACGCAAAGCAGAGCAGGGCGGCGATGAACGACGTTTGCGTCCTTGCATCCACGCGGGGAGCCTAACAGGTCCACTCCGGCCGGTCAGTTGCTAGAGTGGGGCCGATGCCGGTGCAGATTCTCGACGGCGCGATGGGGACTGAGCTGATTGCCCGCGGTGTCGCACTCGAGGGGCCCGCATGGTCGGCCCGCGCGAACCTCGAAGCCAGCGAACAGGTCGCGAGCATTCACCGCGCGTATGCCGATGCAGGGGCGACTCTCCATACGGCCAACACGTTCCGAACCCAGCCGCGAGCGTACGGTTCCGATTGGAAGACCGCGTTGCGCGCGGCCGTGCGACTGGCCCGTGGGTCCGTCCCCCACGGCCAGGCGGTTCTCGGAAGTATGGCGCCCGTCGAAGATTGCTACGAGCCTCACCGGAGCCCCGGAGAAGGATCACGCGGCGAACACCGAGAGGTTGCCCGTGCGCTCGCGGACGCGGGCTGCGACATGCTGCTCTGCGAAACGTTTGCAACGGAAGCCGAAGCGCGCGTCGCCGTCGAAGAAGCCCTGCGGACAGGGCTGCCGGTTTGGCTTTCGCTCACTGCGGGGCCATTCGGCGCCCTGCTGTCGCCGACGGAGCTTGGGACGATCGCCGCGCAGCTCGCGCCGAGTGGGATCGAGCGTCTTCTGGTGAACTGTATCTCCGCCACGCGGATCGAGCCGTATGTTCGCGCCGTCGCGACTCTCGGAGTTCCCTTTGGTGTGTACGCGAATGCCGGCCGCGAAGACGAGGGGATTGGCTGGAGCCATGCGAACGATGCGGCTGCGGCCAGCTATGCCACGCTCGCAGACGATTGGGTCGATCTCGGGGCGACGGTCGTCGGCGGGTGCTGCGGCACGGGGCCGGCCCACAGCCGCGCGCTCGCCGAGGCGTTTGCCTAGGACGCGTTTGCCGCGGCTTCGTCCGGTTCGACGAGCTCGCGGATGGTGACGAGCAGGTCGGACGGGTCGAACGGCTTACGTAGCCACCGCTCTGGATGACCGTCTGGGTCGGCGTCGTCGGGAGGCGGCGCGCCGCTCATGATCGCGGCCCTCTTCACGAGGCCTGCCTTTCGGAGCTTGCCAAGAAGGATGTCGCCGCGCTCGTCGGGTAGGGTCAGGTCGACGAGCGCTGCCGAGAAGGGACCTTTGCACGCCAGCGCATCGGCGCCGTTGGCGACGCAAGTAGACGTGACGCCGGTGAGCGCCAGCGTCGTCGAAATCAGGCCGCGTACGCCGTCATCGTCCTCGACGACCAACACGTGCGCCTGCTTGGCCTCGTCTGGCTTCATCACGCGACTGATGCGGGCGGGCTTCGGCACCAGCTCCGACTCTCGGTTGACGCCGGCTTCCGGAAGCTGAATCCGGAACTGCGCGCCCTTGCCAGGCGACGTGTCGAGACGGATCCTCCCGCCAAGGGATTCGACGGTGCCGCGTACGATCGCAAGGCCAAGGCCGGTGCCCTCGGTGCGCGTCGTGAAGTACGGTTCGAACACTCGCTGTTGCTGTGATTCCGACATGCCCGGCCCGTTGTCGCGAACTTCGAGCTCCACCAAGTTGCCGCGCGGTCGAATGTCGAGAGACACCTCGCCGCCAGCGGGCACCATCTGCACCGCGTTGTGCGCGAGGTTCCAAACGATCGAGAAGAGCTGCGAACGCTTGCCCTCGACCCAGTTCGCCTCGTCGACTTCGGTGTGGACTTTGACGCGCTTGGTTTGTGCTTCGGGTCGCAGCAGGCGAACCACGTCACGCACGACGACCGAGAGGTCCGTCCTTGGACGTTCGTGATTGGTGTTCCGCACCATTCGAAGGAGGTCCTGGGTCGCATCGCGAGCAACGTGCGCACTCTTTTCGATGAGCGACAGCGCCTCTTCGGGCGGCGCTTTGTCCGGTCGTTCGAGCGCCACGTGCGCCCAGCCTGCAATCGCGCTCAGCTGGTTTGCCACCTCGTGGGACACGCCTGCTGCGAGGTCGGCCGCGGCGGCCCTCGCCTGCACGCTTTCAGCAACCGAGCTGTCGTGGGTGCTGATGAGAAGCGCGGCCTGGCCGTCTCCGTTGGGCATCGCCAGCACGCGCACGCCGGCGCGCGGGGTCATCGATCGCTCCACGCCGGAACGAGCCTCGCTCACGATCGCTTCGAGGGCCTCCCGCTCGACGGTGCCGAGCAGCGATGCAGCCGCGTCGACGAGATCGGTGGGGGCGTCACCCCCGAGCCGCTCCAGCGCTTCGACGTTCCCCCGAACCGCGCCGGCTTCTTCTTCGAGAAGCGCGAGCCGCAGTTCGTTGGCTATCCAACGGATTATTTCTAATGACACCGCAAACGTCCGTTTCAAGCAAAATGTACGTGGTTTTTGGGGGTTTCGTCAATTCAAAGGCGGGTTTTGGTGAGCAACTCCGCAGACCTCGCTCTGAAGGACGGATCTGCTAGCTTCGGCTGCCCATGGCGGACGCGAAAATCAGCCTCGAGCAGGTTCTGCACGTCGCGAAGCTGGCCAGGCTCGCGCTGGCCGACGACGAGGCCCAAGAGATGCAGGCGCAGCTCGACGCGATCCTCGAGTACATGCAGGACCTCGACGAGCTCGACGTCTCAGACGTTCCTCCGACGCTTCACTCGATTCCGATGAATGCGCCGCTTCGACCCGACGTCCCGGTTCGCTGTACGCATCGGGCCGAGACGCTCGCACAGGCGCCGCAGAGCGAGGACGGGGGCTATGCGGTCCCGCTCGTCCTCGAGGTCGACTCGTGAGCTTCCCCTGGCAGACCGCGTTTCAGATTCGCGGCCAGGTCGAAAAGGGCGCGGCGTCGGCGGTCGACATCACCCGGGCGTACCTCGATCGTGCCGAGACGCTGAATCCGAAACTCTCGTGCTTTGTCACGATCGATCACGAAGGCGCGCTCGCGGCAGCCGCACAGGTCGATCGTGACCGACGCGTCGGCCAGCCGCTCGGGCCTCTTGCTGGCGTTCCCATCGCGATCAAGGACAACCTCTGCACGCGAGGACTTCGCACGACCTGCGCCTCCAAGATCCTCGGCGACTACGTTCCGCCTTATGACGCGCACGTCATCGAGGCGGTGCGCAAGTCGGGCGCCGTGATTATCGGCAAGACGAATCTCGACGAGTTCGCGATGGGCTCGTCCAACGAGAACTCCGCCTTTGCGAACGTGGCGAACCCATGGGCTCTCGACCGAGCGCCCGGCGGGTCGTCCGGAGGTTCTGCGTGTGCGGTCGCAGCGGGGCTCGCGCCCATCGCGCTCGGTAGCGACACCGGCGGTTCGGTGCGCCAGCCAGCCGCGTTCTGTGGCATCACGGCGATCAAGCCGACGTACGGGCGCGTGTCTCGCTACGGGCTCATCGCGTTCGCTTCCTCGCTCGACCAGGTGGGGCCAATGGCGCGTTCCGTGCGAGAAGCGGCGACGCTGCTCGAGGTGGTGGCGGGCCACGATGCACGTGATGCGACTTCGGCCGAGCAGCCGGTCACTCGATACACAGAAGCGTGCGACCGCGACGTGAAGGGGCTTCGGGTTGGCGTCGTCAGAGACCTCCTCGACGGTCTTCAGGATGCCGACGTCAAGAACAGCATCGAAGCCGCTCTTCAAGCTCTCGAAAGAGAAGGCGCGACGCTCGTCGACGTATCGCTTCCTCACGCCAAGCACGCGGTATCCGTCTATTACCTCGTTGCCACCGCCGAAGCGTCGAGCAACCTCGCACGGTTCGACGGCATTCGCTACGGCCTCCGCGTTCCAGGGGACGACCTCACCGAGACGTACACTCGGACACGCGCACAGGGGTTCGGGCCCGAGGTGCGACGACGGATCATGCTCGGAACGTATGCGCTCTCTGCGGGCTATTACGACGCGTTCTATTTGAAAGCGCAGCGGGTCAGGACGCTCATTCGTCGCGACTACGACGTCGCATTCGAGCAGTGCGACGTCGTTTGCACGCCGACCGCGCCGACGCCGGCCTTCAAACTCGGCGAAAAGACCGGGAACCCGCTCGAGATGTACCTTGCAGACATCTTCACTCTGCCGGCGAGTCTCGCCGGCCTCGCGGCGATCAGCACTCCATCGGGACTTTCGCCGGACGGCCTTCCGATTGGGCTCCAGCTCGTCGCGCCTCCCTTCGAGGAGGAGCGCCTCTGCACGGCGGCCCAGGCCGTCGAGAACGCGTCCGGGCTCACCGCTCAGCATCCTTCGACACTCGACTGATGCGCGACGCGCTCCGGTTCGGGTCACGATTGACCGCGGAGCTTGGCCTTCTCGGAGCGGCGCGGCTCCTCCCGGGATCGTCTGGAGTCCCGCGTCGCCTCGGGGAAGTCGATCGAGCCTGGCTCGCAGACGCACTCTCCGATCGGTTCCCTCGGGTCGTGGTCGAGTCCGTCGAAGTGCTCGGTGAACACGCGGGTACGACGGCGCGGCGCCGGATCGCCATTCGCTACGCCGGAAATAGACCCGACGGGGCTCCGGACTCGGTGTTCATCAAGGTCATGCCGCCTCGACTGGTCGAGCAGCTTTTTGGGCGCATCTTCAATCTTGGCCCAACCGAAGTCGCCTTCTACCGCGACGTGCGGCCCGAGCTGCCGATTCGTGCCCCAGATGCCTACTCCGTGCGCGTGGGTCGAGGCGGAACCTACGCGCTCGTCCTCGAAGACCTCGCTGCTGTCGGGGTCACCTTCAAGACGATCGTCGATTCGGTCACGTTGGAGGAGGCAGAGTCGGTCGTCGATACACTGGCTTGCCTGCACGCCGCGTACTGGGGTCCGAATCGATTCCCGTGGCTGCGGACCGCGTCTCGGAACCCGAACGAGGCGATCGAGCGGTACGTCTGTGCGCTCGCACACCGACCGACGATGGAACGGTTTTCAGATCTTCTTCCGGCGCGAGTACGGACCGGGGCCAGCCGCATTCATTCCGACCGGCCGGCGCTCGAGCGCTACTGGGCCGAGGGCCCGCTAACGCTCATCCACGGGGACTCGCACGTCGGCAACATGTATTTCCAGCAGGGCGAGGCCGGACTCTTCGACTGGCAGGTTACGCAGCATCATCAGGGAGTTCGGGATTTCGCGTACTTCTGCGTGCTCTCGCTCGACGTCGAGCTTCGCCGCGCTCAGGAAAGGGCGCTATTCGAGCGCTACTGGCGCCGGCTGCACGAGGCCGGGGTTTCTAGAGATCAGGCCAACCCCGATTGGCTGTGGGAGCGCTACCGAAGCTTTTCGCTTTATGCGTACGTTGGTGCGTCGGTCACCGCGACAATGTCTGATCTCCAGCCAGAGCACATCGCGCGGACGGGCCTCCGACGCGCCGCGGTGGCGGTCGCCGACCTCGATGCGCTCGATCTGCTCGACCGGATCGCCGGACGCTGACTCAGGTGCCGTCGACGTGACGCTGGCCCGTGCCCTCGTCCTCGGCGTCGCTTTCGGCTTTCACCATGACAGCGGAAGGCTTGCTGCGACGCTCCTCACCCGCGACCTCGACGCGATTTCGTCCGCGGGCCTTCGCGCGGTAGAGCGCCTGGTCGGCCTGCTCGATGAGCGCGTCGGCAGTGACGCCCGGTCGTAGCATCGAGAGCCCGATGCTCACGCTGATGCTCTCGGGGCCTCCCTCGACCTGGGGCGTGTTCGCGAGTCGGCCGCGAAGGCGTTCGGCGACGATGCGCGCCGCGGTGAGCTTGATCTCGGAGAAGATCACGAGGAACTCCTCGCCGCCCCAGCGGGATACGATGTCGTTTCGCCGAACGTACTCGGTGAGCGAGGTGGCGATTTGCTGAAGGACACGGTCGCCCGCGCCGTGGCCGAACTCGTCGTTGATCGCTTTGAAGTGGTCGACGTCACACATCGCAACGCAGAGGCCCTTGTTGTTCCGCCGCGCTCGCGCGATTTCTTCTTCGAGGCGCTTCGTTGCGTGGCGACGGTTATAGAGGCCGGTCAGGCCGTCGGTAAGCGCGAGCTGCCGCGTTTCCTCGATCAGGAAGAGCGATTTGACGACGACCCCGAGAGCATCGGCAACGAGCTCCGTGCTGCGAAGGTCGGCGTCGCCGCTCACCTGCGGGCCGCCATACACCTTGAGGGAACCGAGTTTCTCGTCACCCACTCGGATGTCGAAGCTGGTGGCGCGGCCGCCGACGACATGTTCGCCTTCGCCGAACTTCGGGTCGGGCTCGACCGTGGTCTTCGCGGAGGCGAGCGAGCTCTCCGGGATGCTGAGCGCGGCAAGCCCGGGCATGGCGTCGCCTTTCGGCCACGGCCCGCGAGCGCGGATCGAGTAGGTCGGTCCGCCTGGACCAAGAAGCTCGAGCACCAGGTACGGGCAGCCAATGACTTCGGACGCAAGCGACAACACGCGCTCGCCGAACTCGAGTCGGTCGTTGACGTAGTTCATCAGACGCCGCACCTCGGACTGGACGACGACTTCGAAAAGGTGGTGGTCGAGAACGGCGCTCACGCGTGCGAGCGGCGTGCCGGTCAGTTCCGGCGGGCGGCTGTCCCGGCGGGTTCTGCCCTTCATCAGCTCGTCGATCGCCGGGAGGAGCTTCTCCTCCATGTCTTCCTTGCCGAGGTACACGTCGGCGCCCGCCTTTCGACCCCAGAAGCGGGTTTGGATCGCTTCGGCCGCCGTGAGGAGCACGAAGGCGATGTCCGCCATGGCGGGGTCGCCTCGAAATACCCGACAGAGCTGAACCCCGGTGATCGCCTCCATCTCGATGTCGCTCACGACGAGGTCGAAGGTATTCCCGAGGGTGAGGTCGAGGGCCTCTTCGCCCGAGCTCGCCTCGACGATTTCGAATCCTCGGGTCTCGAGCTTCTCAACGACACGCCGGCGGACCGACGGACTGTCGTCCACGACTAGAGCCCGAAATCCTTCGGACTGTGCGCTCCCCTGCCCAGTGCCTTCAGGCATGTAACCCCTCTTTCATGATGAGAAAGACTCGGCCGAAATGCCAACGGTTCTGGGGATTTCCCTCCATGGCCTTTGATTCCGGGTGCGCTATACCCGCCGCATGACCGCGTATGAGCCCGTGATTGGCCTCGAAGTGCATGCTCAGATGCGCTCTCGAACCAAGCTGTTTTGCGGCTGCCCAACGGAATATGGGGCTCCTCCGAACGAGCACACATGTCCAGTATGCCTCGCGCTCCCAGGCGCGCTTCCCGTACCGAACGCGAAGGCGATCGAGCTCGCGGTGCAGGCCGGTCTGGCGCTCGAATGCGACGTGGCCTCACGTAGTATCTTCGCTCGAAAGAACTACTTCTATCCGGACCTTCCGAAGGGCTATCAGATCTCGCAGTTCGAGCTTCCGCTGAACGGCAAAGGTCATCTAGACATCGAGGTTGACGGCGAGACGAAGCGAATCGGTATCACGCGCATTCATGTCGAAGAAGATGCGGCGAAGAACATCCACGGCTCCAGAGGGTCTGCGGTCACCCTCGTCGACTTCAACCGCGGCGGTACCCCCCTAATCGAAATCGTCAGCGATCCCGACCTTCGAAGCGCCGACGAAGCGGAGGCGTACCTTCGCAAGCTGCGCGACATTCTGATGTTCATCGGCGTGAACGACGGCAACCTCGAAGAAGGCTCGTTCCGCTGCGATGCCAACGTGTCGATTCGGCCCGTCGGACAAGAAGAGTTCGGCACGCGGGCGGAGCTCAAGAACATCAACTCCTTCCGGTTCGTGCACAAAGCGATCGAACACGAAATCGCGCGCCAAGAAGGCGTGCTTCAGAACGGCGGCACCGTCGTGCAAGAAACCCGCACCTGGAACGAGGCGCAGGAAAAGACCGTGTCGATGCGCGGCAAAGAAGAGGCGCACGACTATCGATACTTTCCAGACCCCGATCTGCCCCCGGTCGTAATCGAGGAAGCCCGGATCGAGGAGCTGCGGGAAGCGCTCCCGGAGCTGCCTGAGACGAAGCGCAAACGATGGCAAGAAGAGCTCGGAGTCACCGAATACGACGCGGGCGTACTATCGGGTCATCCCGCCATCGCCGACTACTACGAAGATGTTGCGCAGCAGCTTGCTGAGCGAAGCGGCGCCAAACTAGCCGTCGCGGGTAAGAAGGCGGCGAACTTCGTGCAGGCCGAGGTGATGCGTCACGTCACCACCGACGGGCTCGACGCGATTTTTCCAGTTGCGGCGAGCTCCGTCGCAGACCTGCTTGGGAAGGTCGAAGACAACACGATCAACGGCAAAATCGCGAAGAAGGTGTTCGGCACGATGGTCGAGACCGGCAGGTCTCCCGGGGCGATCATCGATGAGCAGGGTCTTGCTCAGGTGACCGACGCCGGTGCGATCGAAGAAGAAGTGAGGCGTGTCATCGAGGCGAATCCGTCGCAGGTCGAGCAGTACAAGGGCGGCAAACAGAATCTCATCGGCTACTTCGTCGGGCAGGTCATGAAGGCGACGAAGGGCGCGGCGAACCCCAAGGTCGTCAACGAGACACTGCGGCGTTTGTTGGACGAGGCATGACGAAGCTGCTTTCTCGCGAACCGTTGAGCGGAGCCGACTGGTTCGCGGTGGAGCTCGACCCGGAGACGCGCGAGGTCGTGATGCTCGACCAGCGGCTCTTGCCAAGCGAGGTCGTCTACCGGCGCTACCGTAAAGCCGACGAAGTGGCGGAGGCGATTCGGTCGATGGTCGTACGCGGAGCGCCCGCCATTGGGATTTCGGCGGCCTATGCGCTCGCGCTCGTCGCTCGCGAAGAGCATGGCGATGCGAAGATGTTTCTCATCGCGAACGGGGTGGCGGGCCGCGTTCTCAACGCGACCCGGCCGACGGCGGTGAATCTAGCGTGGGCGATCGCTCGAATGTCTCGCAAGGCCGGCGAAGTCGCGGAGCTCTCGCCCGACGAGCGGTACCTCGGCATGCTCGGGGAAGCCGAGACCATCCATCGGGAGGACGTCGAGGCGTGCCGGCGAATGGGCGCGCTCGGAGCCGAGGACGTGCCGGACGGCGCCACGATCCTCACGCACTGCAATGCCGGCGCGCTCGCAACCGGTGGCTACGGAACGGCGCTTGGTGTGATTCGGGCGGCTCACGAACGAGGCAAGGGCATCCGCGTACTGGTCGACGAAACGCGGCCATACCTGCAGGGCGCGCGGCTGACCGCTTGGGAGCTCCATCGTGACGGGATCCCCGTCGAGGCGATCACCGACAGCATGGCCGGCCACTTCCTTCAGCGCGGCGAGGTCCAGTTCGTCGTCGTGGGGAGCGACCGCATCGCCGCCAACTCGGACGTTGCGAACAAGATCGGGACCTACTCCATTGCGGTACTCGCGAATCGACACGACGTGTCGTTCACCGTCGCAGCGCCCTGGAGCACGGTCGACCTTCGAACGCCGACCGGTGCTGACATTCCGATCGAGGAGCGCGCGGAAGAGGAGGTCGCCCGCATTGGGGACGAAAGGCTCGTTCCAGAGGGTGTTCGCTGCCGTCATCCCGCGTTCGACATCACGCCGTCATCCCTCGTCGACTCGATCTATACCGAGCGCGGCGTGATCCACCCGAAGATCGGAGAGCGACCAGACGTCCTGCGCGGCTAGGTCGCGTCGCTCCCGACGCGGCGACTAAAGACGCATCAACGCCGCGCCCCAGTTCAGGCCGGCGCCTAGCGCGAGAAAGCAGACCAGCTGGCCTTCCTCGAGCTTTCCTTCACGCCGAAGCTCATCGGTGAGGATTCCAATGGTGGCCGCAGACGTGTTGCCGTAGCGCGCGATGTTCGACGGAATCTTCTCCGGCGGAATACGTAGCGTGTCTCGAACGGCATTGTTGATTCGATCGTTCGCCTGGTGCGCGATGAACCAGTCGACGTCATCTTGAGTGACGCCGTAGGTCTTGCAAAGCGAGCGAATCGTTCGCGTGAGCGACTGCACCGCCTTCTTGAGCAGGGAGGGACCCGACATGTGAGGGATGTGGCGGTCGTCGTCGAGCAGCTCGTGGGTGACGTACGGGATCTGTCGAAAGCCCACTCCAGGCACGTAGATGTTCTCGAAAAAGCGGCCGTCGCTGTGGAGCTCCGCGCCGATGAAGCCGCGGTCGGGCGTGTCGCTCTTCCGGAGCACCATCGCCGCCGCCCCGTCGCCGAAGATCACGGCGAGGCCCCGGTGTTTGTTCGCGCGTTCGAGCGCGGCTGGGTCGATCGGTTTGGCCACGCCGGAGCGGACGACGTCCCAGTCGATCCACGGCATGAAGCCCGCGTGTATGTCCGCGCCGACCAACAACACCGTCTCTGCGGCCCCGCTTTCGATGAGTCCGTTCGTCAACTGGAATGCGTACGGCATCGCAGCGCACTGCTGTCGAATATCGAGTGCCGGGACTCCCGGGATGCCGAGCTTTGCGCCGAGGAGGGGGCCCGATCCGGGGAAGAAGTATTCGGGCGTCATCGTCGCGAAGACGATGTAGTCTACGTCTTCGGCGGTGACGTTGGCGTCTTGAAGAGCAATGCGGGCCGCTTCGAGCCCGAGGTCACTCACCCCTTGACCGTCTTCGGCGTAGTGTCGCTGCTTGATGCCCGTTCGGGTCTGAATCCACTCGTCGTTGGTGTCCATCACCAGCGCAAGTGAGTCGTTGGGAACGGGGCTACCTGGGACGTGACGTCCGGTCCCGACGATGGTGATGCCGCTCATTCGAGAATCTCACCTTGCCAAAGCGCCTCGGGGCCGCTCCTCTGTCGAACCAGGCGGGCGCGTGAGCCATCGACGAGCACCTCCGGCGGGAGTGGGCGCGCGTTGTACATGCTCTGCATTTCTCGTCCGTACGCGCCGGCACCTCGAATCGCAAGCAAGTCGCCGGGCTTCATGTCGGGCAGCGGTCGATCCTTGGCGACGAAATCACCGGACTCGCAGACCGGGCCGACGACGTCGACCGGGTGAAGCGCGGCGTCTGCCGTCGGTTCCACGATGGGCATGATGGCGTGATACGCGCCGTAGAGTGCGGGCCGGATGAGCTCCGTCATCGCAGCGTCGACAATTACGAAACGCCGATCGCTTTGCTCCTTCGTGTACAGAACGCGGGTGAGCAGTACGCCGGCATCGCCGACGAGCGCTCGGCCGGGCTCGGTGACGATCTCGATGTCCGGCCGCAGCATATCGGCAGCGTGGAGGCCGTCGCGGATCGCCTCTCCAAACACCTGAGCGGGCGGGTAGGGGTCGTCCTCTTGGCCGTAGTGCATCGGCCATCCACCGCCGACGTCGATCGCCCGGAGCTCCGCGCCATGGTCGATGCAGTGCTTTGCAAAGTTGCCGAGGATCTCGATCGCTTCGCGAAGCGGCGTGGGCGACGATAGCTGAGAGCCGATGTGGCAGGCGACCGCTTCGAGCTCGAGATGCGAGCTCTTCATGATGCGGGGCAGGATCGATTCGGCGACGGGAATCGCGAGTCCAAACTTCGACTCCCGCAGGCCGGTCGCGATGTAGGGATGGGTCTTCGCGTCGACGTCAGGATTGACCCGGAGGCCAATCGCGAGCTTGCGTCCGAGCTCTAGGGCGACGCTCTCCACGACGTCGAGCTCTTGAATGTTCTCGACGTGAAGCGCCCGAATTCCGGCCTGCGCGGCGGCCATGATTTCCTCTCGGCGCTTACCGACGCCGCTGTAGACGATGCGCTCGGGTGGAAAGCCGGCTTTGAGCGCGCGCCGCAGCTCTCCTGCGGAAACGATGTCGGCGCCGCATCCCTGCGATGCGAGCCGCGCAAGAATCGAGAGGTTGCCGTTGGCCTTCACCGCATAGGCGACCATGTGTGGCGCGAAGTCTAGGGCGCTATCGATCGACCGGTAAGCGTCGTCGATCGCGGCGCCCGAGTAGACGAACGTCGGGGTATCGAAGTCGGACGCGATCGACTCGAGAGAGACCTCTTCGCAGAGGAGCGTGCCGTCTCGATACGAAAACCACGGCGACTCCGGGATGTGCGCGTTGGACATGGCAGCCCCGTTATGCGGTGCGACGGGCTTCGAGTCGACCCCGAAGCTCTGCGATCGCGTCGGTCACTCGCGATCGCGCAGGGCCGCCCTGCACATCGCGCCGTTCCACTGCGGTGTCCATGTCTAGCGCGTCGAAGACGCTTGCGTCGAAGGACTCGTGCTCGGCTCGGTACTCGTCGAGCGTCAGCTCGGAAAGGGTCTTCCCAGCGAGGTGTGCCTTTTGCACCAGTCGTCCCGAAACGTGGTGCGCGTCGCGGAATGGGACACCCTTGGCAGCGAGCCAGTCGGCGACCTCGGTGGCGTCGAGGAAACCGGCGCTCAGGGCCTCTCGCATTCGGTCCGCGTGGAATGTCGCGGACGCAATGGCTCCTGTCAGGACGGCGAGACAGTCGTGGACGGTGTCGAACGCCTCGAAGACGGGCGCCTTGTCTTCTTGGAGGTCGCGATTGTAGGCCAGGGGCAGTCCTTTGAGCATGACGATGAGGTTCACCAGCGACCCGACGACGCGCCCCGTCTTGCCTCGCACGAGCTCCGGCATGTCGGGGTTCTTCTTCTGGGGCATGATCGACGACCCGGTGGTGAACGCGTCGCTCATCTGCATGAACGCGAACTCTTGACTCGACCAAAGTACGAGCTCCTCCGCGATGCGAGAAAGATGCACCGAGCAAATCGCAAGCGCGCTGACCGCTTCGAGCAGAAAGTCGCGACTGCTCACGGCGTCTAGCGAGTTGCGCATGGGCCGCTCAAAGCCGAGTGCCTTCGCGGTCCCTTCGCGGTCGACGGGGAACGTGGTGCCTGCGAGCGCGGCCGCTCCGAGCGGGGACTCGTTCATGCGGGCCGCCGCGTCGGCGAGGCGGCCCCTGTCGCGTTCGAGCATTTCGGCCCACGCGAGAAGGTGATGGGAGAGGCGCACCGGTTGGGCACGCTGGAGGTGCGTGTAGCCTGGCATCAGCACGTCGAGGTGCGATTCGGCCTGGTCGGCAAGCACCGCGAGGAACGCGTCGATATCGGCCATCACGGACGCGCAGGCTTCGCGCGTCCAAAGCCGCATGTCGGTCGCGACCTGGTCGTTCCGACTCCGAGCGGTGTGAAGGCGCCCGCCCGCGTCGCCGATTGCCTCGGTGAGGGCGGCCTCGATGTTCATGTGGACGTCTTCTTTGCTGGCGTCCCAGTCGAACTCCTCCGCCAAGATCGCGGCGCCGATGCGATCGAGCCCGGAAACGATCAGGTCCGCGTCGTCCTTCGAAAGGATGCCGCGCTCGGAAAGCATGCGTACGTGCGCCTTCGAGCCCTCGATGTCTTGCGGCCAAAGCCGACCATCGACATCGACGCTAGCGCTGAATCTCGCCGCGATTGCGTCCAGCTCTTCTTCGAACCGGCCGCCCCATGCTTTGTCGCTCATCGTCGTCCTCTCCGCTACTGCTGCATCGGTACTCGCAGGTCTACACGCCGAAGCAGGCGCGAGCCAGCCCGGAGCGTCCAGACCTCGATTCCGATCGCCAGCGCGATCGCCAACGGAGGGGTCAACCAGCCAAGCCAGGCCCCTGCCGACACGACGGCCCCAAGGACGAGGGTCGCGAGCAGGGCGCGTCCGACCGATCGTCTCGCGGCGTGCGCGATCCAGAGGGCGTCGGCCGCATCTCGAACGTCGCGACCTGCTGCGACGACGCCGCGCTGCTCGGTGGCGGTCCCTACCAGGCGTATGGATACCGGAACATCCGCCGCAGCCAGAACAGCATCATCTTCGCCGCCGCGTCCGATCGCTGCGGTGACGCCCCCCGTCTCTTTCAGGGCCCGAACTTCGAGCGCTCGCTCTTTTGGAAGCAACGGGGCCTTTACACGCGAGGCTCCCAGCTGCTGCGCGATTCGCTCGACGGTGCGTCGGTCGTCGCCAGAGAGAATGACGACTTCGCTTGGCAGCTCGGCGAGGCGGCGAACCGCGTCGGGCGCTCCGACGTGGGTGGGGTCCAGCACGGCAAGCAGCGCTTCGAGGCTGCCGTCGACGGCGACGAAGATCGGAGTGAGGCCCTCGTTTTCGATATGCTTTGCTTCTTCGTCGGCTGCGGCGACGCTGACGCCTTCGTTGAGCAGCAGCTGCCGCCGACCGACAGCCACGGAGCGGCCGCCCCTGCTGATTGCGGTGATACCGAGCCCCGCGTGATGTCGCTCTTTGCGCAGCGCCGCCTCGGCGATGCCGTGCTCTTCCGCGTATCGCAGGATCGCGCGCGCGATCGGATGCTCGGGCGTGATCCGCTCGGCCGCGGCGGCCAACCCGACAGCGTATTCGACGTCGGTGCTTCCAAGGGTCTGAACCTGCTGCACGACCGGTTCGCCTGCGGTCAGCGCCCCACGAAGCAGAATCGCAGTCGTTTGAACACGCCCCGCGTCGAGAAGTGCGGCTTCGTCACCGAAGAACATCCCCCGCCTCGCCGCCGACAGAGCGGCCGAGTCCAGCGGCGTATCGATCGCCGCGACGAGCGCCAAGGCGGGGAGGCCGAGAAGCAGCACGCCTGCGTTGGCGACGCCTGCGGTGGCCGCGCACACGACCGCCGCAGCGACGAACGGAACCCATCCCCACTGAGCGAGAAGCCGCCGCGCGCGAGCGAGGCCAGAGGAGCCCGGCGCGCGCTCGACTTTGAGCCGTAGCATGTGCGCAAGGGTCCGATTCCGACCGGTTCGCTGAGCTCGAACGGTGAGCGCTCCTTCTGTCACCTGCGTGCCGGCCAAAAGAAAGTCGCCAACGGCGGCTCGGGCGGGTCTCGGTGCGCGTGGGTAGAGGAGGGCGATGCCGTCGCCACCCTCGATCACCCCGTCTGCCGGAAGGCGCTCGCCTTCGAGGACCACCGTCACATCGCCCGGCTCGAGGGCGGAGGCCGGCACTTCCTCGTAGGAGGTGCCACCCACGCTCGGAACGCGCGCCCACGTCGGAAGGGCGGACTCGAGGTCACGACCCGTGCGCTCGAGGGACCTGTGGGCCCACGCCTGAATCGGAGCGCGGAGCGAGAGAAGGATTGCGGATAGCGCACAGGCGAGAAGCGCCCAGCGCTGGTCTTCAGGCGCTGCACCGAGGAGGACACCCAGCGTCGCAAGCGCGAGTCCGACGGGCGCCAGCCATCGAAGGGGCGGAGCGGCTCGGATTGCGCCAAGGCTCGTTTGGGCATTCGCGCCCGCACAGAGGAGCACCACAAAGGCCCCGAGCCACCCCACCTCACGGGAATCGCTGAGGCCGATGAGAGCCAGCGCAAGGGCGCCAAGCCCGAGCGCCACCAAGGAATCGCGCCGAGGGACACCGGCACGATCGAGCGTTTCTGCGATCGGGAGGTCTCGGACTTGGGTTGCCTCCCGAACGAGCTCGGGAATCGAGGGTCGTGGCGCAGTCGGGGTCGGAGTTGGAGCCGACGCTCGAGCGTCGAACGAGCGTTCTCCCCGCGCAAAGCGCTCCCGACAGCGCTCGCCGCAGAGGAACCGAGGGCCGTCCTCGAGCCATACCACCCGAGCCGCTCGGATCGGATCGACGTCGGTGCCGCACGCGGGGCATGGAACGAGGCCGAACTGCGGCCGTTCGGGGAGCATCGGACGCTCCTACGAGGAATCGACAGCAGGTCAAGGACGCGGTAAGGGACCGCGCGGAGGTCACATGACGACGCGTGTAGAAACCGACTCGATGGGCCCTGTCGAGGTGCCTGCGGACAAGTACTACGGCGCCCAGACGATGCGCTCTCGGATGAACTTCCGGATCGGCCAAGAGACCATGCCGATCGAGATCGTTCGGGCATTCGGAATTCTCAAGAAGGCCGCAGCGATCACCAACAACGAGCTCGGCAACCTCGAGGACGACATCTGCGACCTCATCGTGCAGGCTGCGGACGAAGTCATCGAGGGGAAGCTCGACGATCACTTCCCGCTGGTCGTCTGGCAGACGGGCTCGGGCACTCAGTCCAACATGAACGTCAACGAGGTCATTGCGAATCGCGGCATCGAAATCGCCGGCGGCGAAATCGGAAGCAAGAGCCCGGTCCACCCGAACGATCACGTCAACCGTTCGCAGTCGTCGAACGACACGTTTCCGACGGCGATGCACATCGCGGCGGTCATCGCGATCGACGAGATGGTTCCGAAGGTCCAAACCCTTCGAGACACCCTCGACGCGAAGTCCAAAGCCTTCGCAGACATCGTGAAGATCGGCCGAACGCATCTCCAAGACGCGACACCTCTGACGCTCGGCCAAGAGATCAGCGGGTGGGTTTCGCAGCTCGACCACGGGCTCGCGGCGGTGGAGGCCACCATGCCTCAGCTGCGCGAGCTCGCACTCGGCGGCACGGCCGTGGGTACGGGCCTCAACACGCATCCGAAGTACGCGACCGAGGTCGCCGCGAAGATCAGCGAACTCAGCGGAAAGGACTTCGTGTCCGCGCCGAACAAGTTCGCCGCGCTTGCCGCTCACGATGCCTTCGTCGGGACGAGCGGCGCGCTCAGGCAGCTCGCGGTCGCACTGATGAAGATCGCGAACGACGTTCGCTGGCTGTCGTCGGGGCCGCGTTCGGGCATTGGAGAGATTCGCATTCCGGAAAACGAGCCGGGCAGTTCCATCATGCCGGGCAAGGTCAACCCCACGCAGTGCGAAGCCATGACGATGGTCTGCACGCAGGTGATGGGGAACGACGTGACGATCGGAATCGCTGGCTCTCAGGGGAACTTCGAGCTCAACGTCTACAAGCCGGTGATGGCGTACAACCTGCTTCAGTCCGTGCGCCTGATCGGCGATGCGTGCCAGAGCTTCAACGACAATTGCGCCGTGGGCATCGAGCCGAATCGGGAGACGATCGACGACAAGCTCCGGCGCTCGCTGATGCTCGTGACGGCCCTGAACCCGATCTGCGGGTACGACAACGCAGCGAAGATCGCAAAGCACGCGTACAAGAACAACACGACGCTTCGCGAGGCGGCGGTCGAGCTCGGACTTTTGACCGGCGAGGAGTTCGACGCGGCCATCAAGCCCGAGGAGATGGTCGGACCGCTCAAAATATGAGCGTCGAAATCAAACAGCATCAGCCGGGCAAAGACCTGGATGATTTTCTCGAGGTCGCAGAGACGGTCTACGCGAACGACCCGGCGTGGATTCCCCCGCTCCGGATGGAGATCACCGATCGGCTCACGCCCGGTAAGAACCCGTTTTTCGAACACGCGGAAGTGGCGCTCTTCACGGCGTGGAAGGACGGAAAGGCGGTCGGCCGCATCTCCGCTCAAATCGATCACGAGCACCTCCGCGTCCACGATGACAACGCCGGCTTCTTCGGCTTCTTCGACACGGTCGACGATCCCGAGGTGGCGACAGCGTTGATCGACACGGCGGCGAGTTGGCTCTCCGAGCGTGGGATGTCGGTGATGCGCGGTCCGTACTCGCTCTCCTTGAACGAGGAGTCCGGCATGCTGGTTGAGGGCTTCGAGAACCCGCCTGTGATCATGTGCCCGCACCACCGACCGTACCAAGCGGAGCTCGCGGAACGGGCAGGCCTCCACAAAGTCAAGGACTGCTACGGCTGGCGCTATGACGTGACGGACCCGAACGCGCGGACGCAGCGCGCATGGGAGGCGATTGCGGCGTTGCCGGAGGTAAAGTATCGAACGGTCAACAAACGCAAACTGAACACACAGGTGTTCGACATCCTCGACGTCTTCAACGACGCTTGGCAGCACAACTGGGGCTTCGTCCCGGCGACCGACACCGAGGCCAAGAAGATGGCCGCCGACCTCAAGCTCATCTTGAACGACCTTTCGTTTTTTGCGGAGATTGATGGGCAGCCTGTGGCGATTTGTGTTTGCCCGCCGAACCTGAACGAGGTCGTGCGCGATTTTGGCGGGAAGCTCACCCCTGTGACCGTCGGAAAGCTCATCTGGCGACTCAAGGTACGGGAGCCGAAGTCGGCTCGGCTCATGCTGCTCGGCATCCGCACCGAGCTTCGAGGGAAGAAGCGCTACGCTCCCCTTGCGCTCGCGATGATCGGCGAGCTCATTCGTCGGGGACTGCGCCTCGGCTACGAATGGGCGGAGCTCGGCTGGACGCTCGAGGACAACCGCCTGATCAACGCGGCGATCAAGAGCGTGGGCGGCTACGTCTACAAGCGGTATCGCATCTTCGAAAAGCCGCTGGGCGCTTAGGGCTCGGCCACCAGCGTCTCGCCGTCGGTACGGAGGATGAGCCCTCCACGGACGTCGGTCCGCCAGACTTGCGCGCCCACCGTCCGTAGGCGCTCGAGCACCTCGGGGGCCGGGTGCCCGTAGCGGTTGCCGGCGCCGCTGCTCACGACCGCCCACCGAGGCGCGGCGGCCTCGACAAAGCCAGCCGTGGAAGACGTTCGCGAGCCATGGTGGGGGACCTTGAGGACGTCGACCGGCTGGACGCGACCTGAGTCGACCAGCTGTCGCTCGGCGGACGCTTCGACGTCGCCGGTGAAGAGAAACCGGACCGAGCCGTACCTCAGCGTCACCACGAGCGAGTTGTCGTTGAGGTCGAAGCCCGGGTCGTAGCGAGGGCAAGGCCAGACTACCCTGAGCTCGGCGCCGGCGAATTCCTGAGCATTCTTGCAAAGTTCAGGCGCAAACCGAACGCGAGTTCCAAGACGCAGCGCACGATTGACGGTGCGCTCGAAGCTCGCGCCCCTCGCTTCGACGAGGTGCTGCCCGTTCAGCCACAGCTCCTCGACCGCGACCTCGCTCAGGAGCGCGTCGAGGCCACCCATGTGGTCGGGGTGGCCGTGGGTCAGGATCAGGAGGTCGATCCGGGAGCGGCGTCGGGCGGCCAGGAGGCGGCGGAGTTCTCGAGTCGCCGGGTGCCGTCCGCCCTGGCCGGTGTCGATCATCGCAAGGCGGCCATCTGGAAGGTCGATCAGCGCGGCATCGCCCTGGCCGACGTCGACGAAGGTCACCCGGAGCCCATCGGTCGGCTGCTCCCGGGCGACCAGCGCAGCGTCTGCGAGCAGCCAGAGCGCGCTCGCCGCGATTGCGCTTGCCGCCCGGGCCCGCCACGAGGGCACGCGAAGGAGCGCCCCGCATGCGGCGATCACGATCAGGCCCTGAGTCGCGTCGAGGGGAGGAAGACGCTGGGCGACGGCCAGGACCGAGAGCCGGTCGCAGATTCCGAGGAGCAGGCTCACCGACCACTCGAGTGCGGTCGTGAGCGGTCTCGCGGCCACGGGCAGCCACGACGAGAATGCAACGCCGTGGGCGAGAGGGATGACGACGAGGCTTCCGATCGGGAGCACCACGATGTTGGCGACCCACCCGATCAGCGGCACGCCGCCGAACCACCACCAGACCATCGGGGCAGTCGCCACGAGCGTCCGCGCGCTGATGGTCGCGGCGCTCTTCAGTCGGCGACCCCGGCCACGCACGCGCGGCGCACTCAGGATTGCGGAGGTCGACACGATGGAGAGTAAGAACGCCGGCCGAAGAGCCATCGTGGGGTCGGGCCCCGACAAGAGAAGCACCACCGCCGCCGCAACCGGGATCGGTGACGGACGCTTTCCGAGGGCCACCAGGCCCCACGTGAGCGCTGCGGTCGTCGCCGCCCGCCACGCGCTGGGCGCGCCTCCGGCAAACGAAGCGTGAAGAAGCGCGAGCGGAGCCCCGACGCCGGCCGCGAGCCGACGCGCGTCGAACGAAAGCGTGAGCCCCCGAATCGCGAGGCTGAGGAGAGAGACGAGTGTTCCGCTCACCAGCGCGACGTGAAGCCCGGAGACGGCAAACAGGTGGGCGAGCCCCACTGCGGCAACGGTTTGTCTCCGTTCATAGGGGAGGGCACCTCCATCGCCGAGAACGAGCGCACGGGCGACGGCGCTCGTGTCTGGGCTGAGCGTTTGCATGAAGTGGCCGCGCACACGCTGGCGAATCGCGTGCAGTCGACCACGCCACCGTGGAACTTCGATGAGCGAGGGGCGTCGGTCGCGCAGGCGGGTCCAGCACGCGCTCGTACGCTTCGGAAGAAGCGACGGGTGGGGGGAGGGGTTGCGGAGAACCGTTCTTGGACGAAGCTCGGCGAGAAACGCGACTCGGCTTCCAACCGGCGGCGCCTGCTCGATGGGGACACGGGTGTCGAGCGGTGTGCCGTCGTCGGCTTCGAGCCGAAGCGCGGCATCGTCTGCTCGGTATCGCACAGATACGACGCGTGCCTCGATCCACCGCTCGCCTGACTCGCGACATGTGACCCCGGCAGGATGCGCGACTGCGACGCCGCAACACAGGGCGAGCACGCCAACTACGATCTTCCAGGAGATGGCTTGCGCGTGCTCGCCTTCGAGGAGGAGCCACCACGACCCTGCGAGTCCGAGAGCGAGGAAGAGCGCCGACCGAGGAGAGTCCCATCGCGCGCCCACGAAGACGCCAATGAGCCAGCCGCTTGCGACCCAGGGGAGCACGGGGGCGGAGCAGCAAGACCCATGCCCTCGACTCACGGCTGAATTTGCGAGGCTCGGTAAGCCTACGAGCGGCGGCCGCCGGCGCCTACTGGAGCGCCACCGCGATGAGGGTCAGGGCGTATGCGGCAAGCAGCACGAACGCGTCCGGTTCGAGCTGTCGGAATCGTGTCCGTTCCGATTCGCCGACGATGGCTGCCACGGCGATGGCCATGAGCAGAATGGCGCCCACGCCGGCCACCGACTGAGCGGGGGAGACCGCGGCGAGAATCGGGCCCTCGGTGTAGGCGAGGTCCGCGAACAAGAGCACGCTCATGTTGGCGACGTTGCTTCCGAAGAGATTTCCGACGGCCATGTCGTATGCGCCGATGCGAAGCGAAGCGATCGAAGCCACGAGCTCGGGGAGTGACGTCGTGACCGCGAGAAGCGCCGCTCCCATGAACGTCTGCTCGATGCCCGTGTGGTCCGCGATTGCCTTGACGGAGAGGGTGACGATCGGTGCGCTGATGAAGATGACCACCACCGCGGCGACAAACCGAAACCAGAGCATCTGGAGCGAGAGCTGCGCCGCACGAGCGCTCCAGCCCGTTGGCTTTTGAATGGCACGGCTTTTGTCATCGAGGCCGGGGCGCTTCAGGAGCGGCATCCGGCGGAACCACGCGATCGAGACGACATAGAGAACCATGATCACGATGGGACCAATCCCGACCCAGCCGATCCCGACCTCGGTGCGCGTCAGGACGTTGAGTACCGCGATCGCCGTCAGCCCAATCCCGACCGCCGCGACGCGCGCATGACCAAGCTCGACCGACGGCCACACGCGTCCTCGGTAGAGCAGATCGACGATGGCGAGAATCGCCATGTTGGCCATCGACGACCCGAACAGGTCCGCGACGGCCAGGTCCGGGGCTCCGGCTCGCGCCGCGGTCACGTCGGCCACCACCTCAGGCAGCGACGTTGCAAACGCTAGCATCAGCGTGCCAACGAACAGCCGGCTCATCCGCATCCGGTCGGCAATCTGGTCCGCGTAGCCTGCGAGCACCGACCCGGCGCGAACCAGTACCGCCGCACTCACGAGAAACACCAGGACGGCCTGCCAAAGCCCCACCCAACCCCCATACCACACGGGGACACGCAGGCCCCCCAAAACCCCAACCATTCCAACGTCTTGCAGATCAACCCGCGTGATTCGCGAAAAACGCGGCGTTTTCGAACCCTCGACGAGGACCCCGCGAACCGTGGGATGATGCCGCATGACCTCCGACTCTTCGCGCATCGAGCCCTGGCCGTCCCTTCCGTTTTCCGAGTGGGGCGATACCTCGGAGACGCTTCACCTCTGGACGCAAATCGTAGGCAAGGTGCGGCTGTCGCTCACGCCGTGGCTGAACCACTCCTGGCACGTGACGCTCTACCCGACGGCCCGCGGCCTCACGACGGGGCCGATTCCAGCGGGGCCCCGCACCATCGAGCTTGCGTTCGATTTCTTCGACCACCGGCTCTCGATCACCACCAGTGCGGGCGAGCTACGAACGATTGCGCTCGAGCCGATGAGCGTCGCCGCATTCTATCGAGCTATCATGGCCGAGCTGAAGTCGCTCCACATCGAACCGACGTTTTTCGGTGAACCGAACGAGGTTGCAGACCCGATTCCGTTCGCCGACGATGAGCAGCACGCGAGTTACGATCCCGGGTACGCGCAGCGTTTCTGGGTTGCGATGAGCAGTGCCACGCGGGTGATGAGCGAGTTCCGAGCCAGGTTCCTCGGCAAGTGCAGCCCGGTGCACTTTTTCTGGGGGAGCTTCGACCTGGCGGTGACGAGGTTCTCGGGCAAGGCTGCGCCCACCCATCCCGGAGGCGTTCCGGGCCTGCCCGACTGGGTGACGGTCGAGGCGTACTCGCACGAAGTCAGCAGCGCAGGGTTCTGGACCGGCAATGCCGAGGTTCCACCGATCTTCTACAGCTACGCGTATCCGACGCCCGAGGCGTTTGGCAGCCAAGCGGTGAGGCCGTCGGACGCGTACTTTCACAAGGATCTCGGCGAGTTCGTGTTGCCTTACGACGCAGTCCGCCAGGCTGACTCGCCCGAGAACCATCTCATGGAGTTCCTGCAGTCGACCTACGAAGCAGCGGCCGAGACGGGCGCCTGGGATCGGAAGGCGCTCGAGTTCACTGCTCCGCGGGAGGTTTCGACGACTTCCCGCACGTCCGACAACGCATGATCGGATGCACCTCGTCCGGGACCGTCAGGGAACCCGACGGCTCTCGGTGGATTTGATCGCTCCCACAGTAAGGGCACGTCGGCTTCTCGGTTTCGCGCACCATCGTCTCCCGTTTATCGCGCGCGCGAACAACCCTTGCAACGCGGCCGAGAACGTTGGAACCTCGCCGTTCGGGAGGAGACATGAGATTCGGAACGCTGGTATCGGCTTTCGTGGCCGGCGCCGTGGCTTTGTCGTTCGGGTGCAGCTCGCAGTCGTCGGCCGTCCCGTGCTACTCCGAGCTCGAGGTCAACCTGTCCGTCTCCATCGACGGCGAGCAGGAAGTCACCTTCGACGAAGTCGCTTGGGTGATCACCGGAGAGGGGATGTTGCCGATGACGGGCGTCATCAACACGAGCGATCCGAACTCGACCGCGTCCGTCGAAGTGTTCGGCCTCCCGCCCGGCGCTTACGAGATCTCGATGGAGGCAGTATCGACCGATGGCGAGACCAGCTGCCGAGGTGCCGCAGACTTCGACGTCATGTCGGGCGCCTCGTCCGACGTGGGCGTCATGCTGCGTTGTTCCTCGGGCCCGGCGCTTGGCGCAGTCCGCGTGAACGGGAAGTTCAACCTGTGCGCCGAGCTCACCAAAGCCGTCGTTGCGCCACTGCAAACGTCGGTTGGCAACACGATTGACGTGCGAGCCGAAGCAAGCGACGCCGAGGGTGACCGGATCGAATACCTCTGGACCGCCACGAACGGAAGCTTTGCGGACCCCACATCGCCGGACACGACCTATCTCTGCGAAGAGCGGGGCGATCACACGCTCAACATTGCCGTCAGCGACGACGGGTTCGACCACTGCGTGTGCGACTGGAGCGTGGACGTGCGCTGTGTCGGCGGCGGAGGAACCGGTGGCTCCGGCGGTGCCGCGGGCACGGGTGGCGGTGGCGGCGCTGGCGGAGGCGCAGGTACCGGAGGCACGGCCGGTGCCGGCGGTACGGCCGGCAGCGGTGGAAGCGCGGGCGCGGGCGGAGCCGGAGGCAGCGGAGGGTCGGCAGGCGCCGGCGGCACCGGCGGCTCGGGAGGCGTTGCGGGTAGCGGTGGCGCGGGCGGCATGAGCGGAAGCGGCGGATCCGCCGGTGCGGGCGGCATGGGAGGC